>JADLFV010000021.1 GCA_020849625.1 Phycisphaeraceae bacterium | reverse complement strand
TCTTCCGCCGCTGCCGCAGCCGTGCGCCAACGGCGCCGCGGCGATCCTCGGCAACGTGGTGTATCTGGCGGGCGGCCAGTCGGGTGCGGGACTGGAAAGCGCGATGGACAACTTCTGGTCGCTGGACTTGTCGCAGATGGACAAGCCGGGCGGCGAGCTTGCGTGGAAACAAGTGCCGACCTGGCCGGGCCCGACGCGGGCGTTCAACCTGACGGTGATGCAGCACAACGGCTTCGACAACTGCATCTACGTAATCAGCGGGCGTCGTCAGCAGGCAGGCGTGGAAGGCAACGCGGGCATGACGCCGTTGACGGACATGTATGAGTTCAATCCGACGACGTACGCGGGCAAGCTGAAGCGCGGCGCGACCGAGCAGGAGGCGGCCGAGGCGGCGTGGATCCAGCGGCCGGACGTGCCGGCGAGCGTGATGGCGGGGACGGCGGCGGCGATCGGACAGTCGAACATCTTCGTCTTCAGCGGCGACGACGGCAGCCTGTTCGCCAAGGCTGACGAATTGCGCGATGAGCATCCCGGCTTCCCGAAGCGGACCTGGACCTACAACACGATCACCAACACCTGGGTGTCGGCCGGCGAATCACCCGCGAATCAGGTGACGACACCGGCGGTTCAGTGGGGCAAGGACATCATCATCGCGGCCGGCGAAGTGCGCCCGCGCGTGCGCACGGCCGCGGTGTGGAAGATCGGCGCGGTCAGTCACCCGATGCGCTTCGGGGCGGTCAACTTCACGGTGCTGATCGTCTATCTGCTGGCCATGGTGGGCGTCGGCGTGTATTTCGCCAACAAGAACAAGAACACCAACGACTACTTCCGTGGCGGACAGACCATTCCCTGGTGGGCGGCCGCCTGCTCCATCTTCGCCACCATGCTCAGCTCCATCACCTACATGGCCACGCCCGCCAAGGCCTACGCCCAGGACCTGGTCTATGCGCTGGGCACCATCGGCATCGTCGGCATCGCGCCGATCGCTGCCTACATCGCCTTGCCCTTCTTCCATAAGATCGACGCCACCAGCGCGTATGAATACCTCTCCAAGCGCTTCAACCTGCCGGTGCGCATGGTGGCCAGCCTCATCTTCACCCTGTTCCACATCGGCCGCATGGGCATCGTGCTGACCCTGGCCGCCCTGGCGCTCAACTCCGTGACGCCGCTGACCCCGGTGCAGTCGGTGCTGATGATGGGCGTGCTGTGCCTGATCTACTGCACGCTGGGCGGCGTGGAGGCGGTGATCTGGACCGATACCATCCAGACCTTCGTGCTGCTGGGCGGGGCGGTGCTCTGCCTGGTGCTGATCATCATCAAGCTGGACGGCGGGCTGGTCACCATGCTCAGCACCGCCTATGCCGACAACAAGCTACACATCGCCAACTGGGACTTCTCCCGCGACAGCTTCACCACCACCGCCCTGTGGGTCATCATCATCAGCGCCTTTGCCACCAACTTCTCCAGCTACATCTCCGACCAGGCCGTGGTGCAGCGCTACATGACCACCACCGATAAAAAGCTGGCCCGGCGATCCATCTGGACCAACGCCCTGATGAGCATCCCCGCCACCATTATTTTCTACGGCATGGGCGTGGCCCTCTACGTCTTCTACAAGCAGCACCCCACCAGGCTCGACCCCACCATCACCACTGACCAGGTCTTCCCGCACTTTATCTCCAATGAAGTGTTCATCGGCGTGGCGGGACTGGTCGTGGCCGGCATCTTCGCCGCCGCCCAGTCCACCGTCTCGACCAGCATGAACTCCACCGCCACCACCATCGTCACCGACTTCATGCGACCGTTCAACGCCTGCAAAACCGAACGCGGCTATCTCAACGCCGCCCGCGTGCTGACCTTCACCCTCGGCGCCCTGGGCACGCTCATTGGGCTGCTGTTTATCAATCCCAATATCCGCTCCCTGGTCGATGAATACGTGCGCATCATCGGCATCTTCATGGGCGTGCTGGGCGGACTGTTCGCCCTGGGCATGTTCACCACCCGCGCCAACGGATGGGGCACGCTCGTGGGCCTGATCGTCAGCGGCGTCATCATGTTTATCCTGCCGATGTTCAGCAGTATGAGCTTCTTCCTCTATGCCGTGGTCGGCCTGGGCTCATGCTTCGTCGTCGGCTACATCGCCAGCCTGGTGCTGCCGGCCGACAACCAGGACCTGACGGGGTTGACGGTCTTCACCATGGAATAGTGTGCTTGAATGCCTGAAGCCCACGGCGATTCGCCGTGGGCTTCGAGCGATTACATTCAAGAAAAGATCGTTCAGCGGCTGGCGGTCATGCCGGAGGGGAAGGCCTGCGTCTCGATGCGCACGCCGGTGTCCACCAGTTTTTCGCCTTTGACCTCGAGAACCCACAGTTGCCGATCGGGGTGGCACTGCACGACGACGTAGCGGTTGTCGCTGGTGAAGGCGATGCCTTCGGGGATGCGGCCGACGTTGATAAACTGTTCGTGCTCGAACCGGCCGTCGTCATCGCGCACGATGAAGCCGACCTGTCCGTGATCGCGGAACTCGGGGTCGTCGGCCGGCTTGTTGGAGCCGTTGATCAGGGCCACCGCAACCATGCTGCCGTCGGGGCTGACGGCACAGGACTCGGCGCCGTAACCGGTGGCCACGTACTGCACGGTCTGCGGCTGCTCGCCGGTCAGGTCGATGATGGTGATGCCGGCCGGGTCGCGCCCGTTGCCCTTGCCGCCGCCGTTGGTCACGGCAATTGTTCCGTTGTCACTGATGTCGCAGCGGTAGGGATTGCCGAAGGTGCTCAGCATGCGCTCGGTGCTGGTGACGGTTTGGCCGTCGATGTTCAGAACGCGCACGAAACCCGCGGTGTTGACCGCCACCAGGGCGAGCTTGCCGTCGGGCGTGATGTCCACGTCGCTGGGGTTGTCGCCCTCATCGCAGACGACCACTTCGCCCAGGTGCGTCAGCTTGTTGCCTTCGATGCCGATGACGCTGATGGTGTTGGCAGCCCGGTTGGCGACCAGGGCCAGCTTGCCGTCCGCCGAGACGCACATGCCCGAAGGCTGTTTGCCGACTTCCACCACGTCCACCACTTGGACGGGATCAGCGGTCAGGTCGAGCAGTTGCACGCGGTTGTCGGGGCTGTAGCCATCCTTGTTCGAGGGATCGATGACGATGGAGCTGGCCACCAGCAGGCGGGTGCTGTCGGGGGTCAGGGCGAGGTTGGAAGGCGGACCCAGCACACTGTTGGAAATGTCGGACACGCGGGTGACGCTGGGTGGAAACTGGGCGAAATCCAGGATGGTCAGGCTGTCGGGCACGGGCGACTCGACGACCTTGGTGTGGTCAATCAGGTCGATCTTGCCCTCGTCGGCGGAGACGATCAGTTGGCCGGAGGCTTGAGCGGCGAATGTGCAGGCGATGACCAGCGGCAGCGTGTGTTTGAGCATGATGGGGTTCCTTTATGAAGGGGGAATCGGCGCATGGTATCAGAGCGTGTCCGGCGTGTCAGCCCGCCGCCGCGCCCTACGCGCTGCTATACTTTCGCATCATGCAATCCATCATCACCGGCAAAGCGTACGTCCTGGGCGACGACATCGACACCGACCAGATCATCCCGGCCGAGTATCTGGCATACGATCCATCGAATCCCAAAGAGCGGCCGTACTTCGGCATGTACGCCAACGTCGGCGTGCCCGAGAGCCAGCGCGGCCTGCCGGATGGGCACATCCCCTTCGTGCCCGAGGGTAAGTTCAAAAGCGAGTATCAGATCATCGTGGGCGGTAAAAACTTCGGCTGCGGCTCCTCGCGCGAGCATGCCCCCCTGGCCCTGGCGGAGGCCGGCTGCACCCTCATCATCGCTCAGTTCTATGCCCGCATCTTCTTTCGCAACTGCGTCAACGGCGGCTATGCCCTGCCCTGCGAGTGCGACACCCGCCTGATCGAGGGCGAAATCTCCACCGGCGATCAACTGCAAGTCGATTTGGAGAAGGGCAGCTTCACCAACAAGACCACCGGCCGCAGCTACCAGCTCAAGCCCCTGGGTGACGTGAAGCCGATCATCGAAGCCGGCGGCGTCTTCGAATACGCCCGTCAAAACGGGATGCTGGCGCGCTGACACATGCGAACCGCCGCGTGTCGCGGCACCCCCGGAAGTTTCCGCGTCGTCACGATACGGCTGGCTACGGCTCCATCCAGCGCACCTGCGCTGCGCCGCCGCTGTTGTTGCCGCCGCCGTCACCGGGGGGCAGGCCGTTCATCACATTGTCCACCTGTCGCTGGTTCATGGCCCGATCGTAGATGGCCAGCCGATTCATCGTGCCCAGCCAGGGGTACGTGCCGGCCGGTGAGTTGGCCAGCATGAAGCGATAGGCGTCGTTCCAGTTCAGCAGATCGCCGGCCTGTTCGCTGGTCCCTGCCAGCACGCCGTTGTGATAGAAGTGGACCGACGTGCCGTCGAAGGTGACCAGCACGTGGGTGTACGCATTCTGCACAAGGTTGGCATCGCTTTCCAGAGTGGGCGGATTGTCGCCGGTGGCGGAGTTGCGCACGCGCACATCGTGGGCGGCATTGCGGGTGTAGAGGTCGAGGTTGGCATCGGAGCCGGAGTTGGCGCCGAACCACAGCAGGCGGCGGGCGGTGCTGTCGAGGCTCGAGGGGGTGATCTCCATCTCGATGGAGAACTGCCCGGTGGCGGTGATGCCGTTATAGACTTTGCCCGGTGGCTGAGGCGAGCGCAGGACGGTGCCGCTGTTGAGCGTGAGTCCGCCGCCGCTGACCCAAGTCACGGCCGCGGTGTTGTCGATGAACAGGTCGAGCGGATCGCCCAGACCGCTGCTGTCGCGGACGACGTAGCTGGGTTCGCTGCGATCGCCGATGGGATTGCCGTTGTAGAGATTGCTGACCTGGCCGGCGTCGAGCACTTCGGTGTAGATGCGCACGTCGTCGAGGCGGCCGCGGAAGAAATCGGTCAGGGGCAGATGGGTCAGGTCGCCGCTGTTCTGCGTGCCGGCCCCCAGGACCAGCGGCTCATAGTTGCCGATGCCGCCCGAGCTGTCCGCCAGAGCGCCGGGATAGCTGGCGCTGCTGCGCAGGACGCCGTTGACATAGAGGCGCAGGCCGCCGGCCCCGAAGGTGACGGTGACGTGCGTCCAACTGTTGTTGGGGATGCCGCCATGGGAGACCTGGAACTGGTTGCCCGTGCCGTAGGGCGACGAGCCGTCGGTCTCCAGTCGGGCATAGAGGGTGCTGCCGCTGGTGTAGATGTGGATGTGACCGCCGGTGTCGTAGCCGGAGGAATCCTTGGAGAACAGGGCGTGACTGCCGGTGAGGTTTTCGGGATAGAACCAGAAAGAGACGGCTCCGTGGTGCAGCAGGTAGTCGTCGTGATGGGGGATGAGCACGAAGTCGTTGGAACCGTCGAAGCGGAGGGCGGTGTTGGTGGCAGCGCGGGCGCCGCCCTGAGCGAAGCTGACACCGCCGTGGGCCAGGCCGTCGTTGACCCCCAGATCGTCGCGCACGGGCACGATGTGGAACCCGGGCAGATCCTTGTCGATGTGAACGGCCGCGTCGTCGATCAGACTCAGGTCGTCATAGACATAGACCGCACCGTAGATGGCCGCGTTGTCCTCCATGATCAGGTCGCGGGCGGCATAGACGGTGCCGCAGATGATCGAGGCATCGTACATGGTCAGGTCGCGGCCGTTGTTGTATTGATAGACGGTGACGCGGCCGGCGCCGGCCGTGTCGTAGTTGAGCCGGCCGCCGTTGCTGATACTGAAGGTGTCGGCGACGTAGAACTGGAGACTGGACCCGGCCGGCACCTCGATGGTTCCATTGCTCAGAGAGAAGTCATCGGTGACCCAGATGCGCACGTTGCCACTGATGCGGAGCGTGGCGTTGTTGTTGATGGTCAGATCGGTGTAGCGGGTGTCGGAGCTGATGGTGGTGGTGCCGCTGCTGTATGTTCGAGTGCCCAGGTTGGTGAACGAGCCGCCGGGCGAACTGAGCGAGGGCAGGGAGAAGCTGACGGACTGCTCGTAGCGGTTGCCGCTGATGCTGCCCGAGCCGGAGATATTGACGACGGTGGTGGGATTGGAGCCGGGATCGTTGTAGGTGCTGCCGACGAGCGTGGCGTTATCGCGCACGGCGATGGAGCCGCTGTCACTGGTGTTGGTGACCAGGATGACCGGCTGGTCGCTGTTGGCCCCGCCGTAGGCGCCGCTGCTGCCGTGGTAGCCGTCAATCACGCTGTCGCCTTCCAGGTCCACATCATCGTTGATCGCCATCGCTCCGCCGGAGCCGTCGTCGTCAAGCTTCCAGTGTCCGCGCAGCTCGACGGTGGGCTGGGTCTCCTGGAACTCGTAGAGGGCCAGGATCTGGGGGATGGCGCCGGAGCCGGTGGACTGGCTGCGCGGCTGAATGACCATGCCGATCAGGGCCTGGCGGTTGGGGGCGGGCGTGGTGGCGGTGACGGTGACGGTGCCGGGATTATCGGTGACCTGATAATCGCCGCTGGCATGCGTGCTGGATGAGTTGATGTCGTTGACGCCCATGACAATGGGAGAAGTCCAGGTGTAGGGATCGGGCATGCCGACCTGGGCCGAGCCGATGACCACGTCGCCGTTGGCCACCTCCAGGGGGACCGTGGAGATGCTGGGCGGACCGGCATTGGTGGCGGTGTTGCTGACACGGATGGGCGTCGTCTGGCTGACGTGCTCGTACATGCGCGAGGCGATCGCCTCATCGTCGGGCGAGCTGGACCAGGTGATGCGAACCCGATTGTCATCGGCGGCGGCGATGCCGATCTCGCGCAGGTAATAGATGTACGAGCGTGCTCCGACGCCGGTCGATTCATAAGCCGCGGCGGCAATGGTCAGCGGCACGTGGCCGTAGCTGATGGAGGTGATGGTGTTGTGCGTCTCCGCGCCGACCGTGACCACCAGCAGGCGGTCCTCACCGTTGGCGGCATTGATGAAGTCGCCGTTGGCCCAGTTGGTGATCGGCGCGACCTGGTCGTGGGTCATGGCCGCCATCGCCAGCCATTCCATCAGGCGTTTGAGCAGCTCTTGGCCGTCGCTGTTGAGATCCGCGACGTCGAACCCGGCGAAGGGCGAGATCGAGCGCCGACCCGGTGCGCTGCCGCCGCCCAACAACGGCTGTCCCACGTCCACCACCGCCACCACCCGCGACTCATTGCCCGGCAGCCACGCCAGCGGGCGCACCGAACTGGACACGGTCCCGGATGGATATTCCACCGTGCCGGCACTGTCAGACACCACCAGGTCGCCGATGGGGAACGGCGCGGTGACGTAGTGCGTGTTATCCACGATGCGGATGATGTTGCTGCTGTCCGTGCCTTGACCGCTGGCCAGGCCCAGCTCGTCGCACATCTCGCCGTCCTCGATCACCACCGAGCAGGTCGTACTCGCCAATCGCGTGCCCACCGTGTTGCTGCCGCCGTCGTCGGGCACATAGACCACGTGAGCGCTGGTGATCGCCGCGTCGTATTCGTCCTGCGTCGAGGCGGCAGCCAGCAGGGCCACATTCCATCCCCAGCTTTCGATCAACTGCTTGCGCGAGGTTTCGTCGCTGGTCAGATTGTCCGGATCGACCACGATCATCAGCATGTCCACCGGCCCGCTCCACAACGAGCCCGGCCAGACGGTGGCGCTGACCTTGTGCGTCACGCCTTGGAAATTGGAAACGACGGTGATGGTCACCGGGTCGCTGTTGTCATCGTTCAGGTCGCCGTCGGTTTCGCTGCCGCTGATGGCGCCGTCGCCGTCCTCGTCGTAGCCATCGACGCCCCAGATTGTGTAGGTGCCGTCCTCGAAAGCGACGTCAGCCGTCCATTGTCCATTGCTCAGGTCCGCTCGCCAGGTGCTGCTGGAGCGGACGTGCTGGATGCTCAACAGCAGCACCGACTCGGCGATGGCGCGGGACTCGGCATGCGCCGCCACGTTCTGGGCCACGGCCGTGGACGTGGTCTGCTGCGAAAGAAACGACAGCGTCAGCACCGTGCCCAGCAGCAGCGCGATCATCACCAGGATCAGGGCGATGCCGCGGTTATGGCGCGGGTATCGGGTGTCGGGTATCGGGTTTCGGGCAGGAGTCTTCATGACACGTCAGTTGCGTAACGACACCGCGGCGATGGCCACATCGCTCAAATCGCCGGCCGAAAGCGTCTGCCGCAATCCCAGCAGACGCGCTTCCTGTGCTGTGGCGTTGTCCAGCACCAGCTCCCAGTCCGTGACGTCACTGGCCCACAGCGAGGCCACCAGTTCATCCGAAGCGATCAGCGCGTTGGTGACGATCTCGAAATCGTCAGTCAATGCGTATTCATCGTCAGCCGCACTCGGGTCCGGCTCGAAACTGGTCAGCGTGTCGGCGTCAGCGTTGTAGTCCAGCCGCTGCAGTTCCGCCGCGCTGGGCGTGCCGTCGCCGTCGGTGTCGTATCGCCACAGCACCAGGTAGTCGTCGCCGGCCTCGAGCACCATCGAGCTTTGCCGCACCGCGGCCGTCACCCGCGCGCACAGCGCCTTGCTCTTGACCGCCAGCTCGCGCAGCTCCCGGCTGCTGGTGGTGCCGTAGCCCACAGCCGTCATCATGCTGGCGATGGCCGCCCCGATCAAAGCCGTGCAGGTCAACGCGATGAGCAACTCGACGATGGTGAAGCCATGGCGGATGGCGGATGGCGGATGGCGGATGGGATCGCGCAACGGTCGCCCGTGCAACAATCCATCCGCCATCCGCCATCCGCTATCCGCTATCATCCCACCTCCTGCGGCACAAACCGGCTGATGGTCCACGTGCGGCCGCGCTGGTCGGTGACGATCACCGTGATCAGCAGGCCGTCGATGTCCTGGCCCAGCATATTGCGCGTGGTGTAGGTCGCGGCCACCGATCGGCTGAAGACCTGGTAGGGTTGGCCGTAAAGCTCGCCGGCAAAATCCGCCACCGCGCCGGGGTCTTCGCTGTAACCGTCAAAATCGTCAGCATTGTCAAACTCGTCACGATCGTCCTCGCCCTTCTCCGGCCCGGCGGCTGAGGCGCCGTCGGGATCGTCGTAGGGCTTGCTGAGCACCTCGTCCATCATGGCCTCGGCCAATGCGGTGGCCCGCACTTGGTGGATGGCCTCATAGACGTGCATCTGCCCGCTGACCACCGCCTGTGTGAATGCCGCCACGATAAACAGCAGCACCGCCGAGGCCAGCAGCACCTCCGGTAAGGTGAACCCCCCGTTGTGCCGATGGCAATGATCAGACCGTGGGCGCACGATAAGCCTCCGGAGGTGGATATCGGCCGTTGGGAGAGGGTGGTTAAGCAATGGTGGATGGCGGATGGCGGATGGTGGATAGATTGTTGCGTGGGCGACCGCTGCGCGATCCCATCCCCCATCCGCCATCCGCCATCCGCCATCAAGCCGCCTTCACGCTCGTCGAGTTGCTGATCGTGATCCTGATCCTGGGCATTGCCGCGGGGCTGGTGGTGCCGCAGTTGGGCCACACCGCGTCCACCCGCCTGATCGAAGCGGCCCGCCTGCTGGCGGCCGATCTGGGCGAGGCGCAGATCGAGTCGATGACCCACGGCCAAGACCTGCGCCTGGTGGTGTTCGATCCCGATAACAACGCTTATCAGATCGCAACCGCCTCCGATCCCGCCACGCCCATCACCAACCCCATCGGCGATGTGCCCTATCGCGTGACCTTCGGCTCCGACCGGGCCGGGGCACTGACCGGCGTGACCATCGACAGCCTCAGCGTCGGCGGCGACGATCAACTGGGCTTCGGCATCTACGGCCAACTCGACCAGACCCCCGACGCCACCATCACCCTCGCCTGCCAAGACAAAACCATCACCCTCACCGTCCAGGCCTCGACAGGCGAAGTGACCATCAACGGGCTCGATTGAAATCCATCTTGACGGATCGCGCCTTGGCGGCTGAGGTGGCTTTAGCCACCGTCGCTTCTCTGCGCAAATAGTTGCCAACGGACGGTGAACCGTCCTCCGCCGGTTCTCATTCCGCGCTCTCGAAGCGGAACGTCGCGATCACCGGTGCGTGATCCGAGCCGCCGAGCAACCGTTCATCCTGCAGCACGCGAGGCGAGCCGGGCACAAGTAAATTGACCAGCGCGGGACTGGCCAGGATGTAGTCGATGGTCGAGCGGTAGGGCTTGCGCAGATACGTGATGCGCTGCTCGGCTGGGAGATTAGCGTGCACGTCAATCAGGCTTTTTCCGCTGGTCAGGGCGCTGATGGCCGGGTCGCCCGGCGTGTCGTTGAAGTCGCCCATGATGGCCAGACGCGCTTCGGGGTTCTGCTCGAGCAGACCGTCGATGATCCTGCGGGCCATGCTCGCCTCCGCCAGCCGCCACTTGGCGCTGTTGGGATCGTCATCCGAATCGTGCCGGCTCTTAAGGTGCACCACGAACACGTCCAGCGGCTTGCCATCCGGTGCTTCCAGCGTCACCCGCCACAGATCGCGGGCGAACGTCCACGTCTGTTCTTCGCCCGGCAGCGTCAGTTCCAGGAAGCGGTAACTGGTCAGGCTCAGGATGGGCAGCCGGCTGATGATGCCCAGGTTGATGCCGCGCGTCGAGTTGGTGTGATCAGCCGCGACGTAGTGATAGCCGGCCCCCGGAAGAAAATCGCTCACCATGGCATGCAGTACGTATTCGTTCTCCAACTCCGAGAAGGCGCAGACATCGGGATTCACCTGGCGCAGCACGTTGGCGATCGCTTCCCACTCCGACCGCGGCTTGACCTCGTTGTCCTGATCGTCGGTGTAGGGATTGTCGAACACATCGAAGGCGTTTTCGATGTTATACGCAGCCAGCGTGACCGTCTGTTGCCCCGCCAGGGCGGACTGGTTGATCAACAGAGCGGCCAGCACGGCGCAAAGAGCGATAAGTCTCAGCTTCATGCCATCAGTGTAGCAGACCGTCCCCTGGCAGGGGGATATGATCATTTGGTGATTAGGTGATTGAAAATACCCTGATTGTCCTGCCATGAAATAATCACCAAATCATCAAATCACTAAATCATCAAATCACCCAATCATCCCCCTCCCGATCCCCGATGATAAACTGCGGGAGGTCCTATGATATCCTGCATGGTGCGCTTAGAGATGGATGACTTCGTGATCCGTGACCTTGGCTCGTGCTTGTACGATTCGCCCCTGGCGGACCTGGCCATGCATCGGGCCCACACGCCGCGCTTCGTGGATGACGACGAACGACTGCTGCTGCACAATCACCTCGGCCGCATCCACGACACCGGCGGCCTGGACGCTCAGCCCACCCTCGAAATCGCCGGCCCACGCCGCAACATCTTCTTCAACCCCGCGGAGACCACCGTCGGCATCGTCACCTGCGGCGGCCTGTGCCCCGGCCTCAACGATGTCATCCGCGGACTGGTCATGGAGTCCTGGTATCGCTACGGCATCCGTAACATCCTCGGCTTCCGCTTCGGTTACAAGGGCCTGGTCCCCGACAGCGACTTCGCTCCCATCAAGCTCGACCCCGAACTAGTCAGCGAAATCCACGAGCAGGGCGGCAGCATGCTCGGCTCCTCACGCGGCCCGCAGGACACCAGCGACATCGCTGATCGCCTCGCTGAACTGGGCGTCAACATCCTCTTTGTCATCGGCGGTGACGGCACGCTGCGCGGCGGACTCGATATCTCACGCGAACTGCACAAACGCAACGCTCCCATCTCCCTGATCGGCGTGCCCAAGACCATCGACAACGACCTGCTGTGGATCGATCGCAGCTTCGGCTTCGACACCGCCTACACCGAGGCTGTCAACGCCATCATCAGCGCCCACAACGAAGCACGCGGCACCTACAACGGCATCGGCCTGGTCAAACTCATGGGCCGCCACTCCGGCTTCATCGCCGCCCACGCCACCCTGGCCACCAGCCACGTCAACTTCTGCCTCATCCCCGAAATGCCCCTGCTGCCGACCAGCAACCTCGCCTTCTTCGATGCCCTGCGCGAACGCTTGCAGCGCCGCCATCACGCGGTGATCGTCGTGGCTGAGGGCGCTTTCCAGGATCAGATCAAAATGGCCCAGCAGGCCCAGGACAGCACCGATGCCTCCGGCAACACCAAGCTGCTGGACGTCGGCACATTCCTGGCTGAACGCATCGGCAACTACATGAGCGAACTGGGCATCGAGCATTCGCTCAAGTACATCGATCCCAGCTACATCATCCGCTCCGTGCCCGCCACGCCCTCCGATTCGGTCTATTGCTGGCGACTGGCCCAGAACGCCGTGCACGCCGCCATGGCCGGCAAAACCGAAATGGTCGTCGGCCGCCGGCACGGCTCCATGGTGCACATGCCCATCGCCGCCGTCACCGCCGGCCGCAACCGCGTGGACCCCGAATCCGACATCTGGCTCAGCGTCCTGGAAACCACCGGCCAGCCGGCCGTGTTTGCGTAACGCTGATCTCGCCGGGCGCAGATCCAGAGCGATTTCTGATTGATCGCAGCGGAGATGACCAGGCGACGCGGCTCTTGTGCTCCTGCACGATGAGCCGCGCCGCCTCCAGTTGCTGCACTGAAACTTGAAACGCGCTGTCTGAGCGCAATGTCGCGCGAAGGCCGCCAGGAACGCCAAGCAAATCAGAATCAGCCACGGATGATCACGGATGTCCACGGATGACAACTCAACGCCATCCGACAATCTCTAACGCCATGGACAAGATCATTTTTAACTTAAATAAGATTATATTTAACTTAAATATGATCTTGCTCGCGTGCGGATAAACGGCATTTTTCGCGCTTATTCGTGTTCATCCGCGTCCTTCCGTGGCTTGCCTGGGATTGTCTTGCTGTGCCGCGGATGGCCTTGTCTTGTTGTGGCTTGCCTTGTTGCGCGCTCAAGGCAGTGTCCGCGCGGCGCTCTGGGTGTCAGCCACACGTTGCCGCGCGAGGCTTACACCGCTTTGTCAGGTTTGGCATGCGTCTGCACCCGCAGTGACAGTTCCTTCAACTGCGCGTCATCGACCGGGGCTGGGGCTTCGGTCATCAGGTCGGCGCCCATTTGCGTCTTGGGGAAGGCGATCACGTCGCGGATGTTGCTGGTGCCGACCAGGTGCATGACCAGGCGATCGAGCCCGAAGGCCAGGCCGCCGTGGGGCGGTGCGCCGTATTGCAATGCGTCGAGCAGGAAGCCGAACTTCATCTTCGCGGCTTCTTCATCGATGCCCAGCAGTTTGAACACGCGCTGCTGCACATCGGGGCGATGGATACGGATCGAGCCGCCGCCCAGCTCGCTGCCGTTGAGTACCAGGTCGTAGGCTTTGCTCTTGACGTTGGCGGTGTCGGATTCGATTTTGTCCAGGTCGGCATCGAGCGGCGCGGTGAACGGGTGATGCAGCGAGTCCCAGCGCTTCTGCTCGTCGTTCCACTCCACCATCGGGAAATCAACCACCCACAGCCATTTCCATTGGCCCGGCTTGATCATCTTCAGATCGTGGGCCAGCTTCACACGCAACTCGCTCAGCGTGCGATGCACGACGGTTTTCCTGGGGCTGACGCCGAAGCAGAGCAGGTCGCCGTCCTTGGCCCCGGTGCGTTCGATCAGGGCGGTGGAGATTGATTCGAGGAACTTGGCGACGCCGGTGGTCAGCTTGCCTGATTCAATTTTGCACGTCGGCAGACCACCCGCCCCGAACTGCTTGACCCACTCGGCCAGAGCGTCCGTCTCCTTGCGGCTCATTGAACCACCGCCCGCCCCCGGAACGCAAATCACCTTTACCAGGCCGCCCGCTTCGATCGCCCCCCGGAAGACTTTGAAGTCAGTTTGTTGGGCCAAATCGCTGACATCCACTAACTCCATCCCGAAGCGCAGGTCCGGCCGATCCGATCCGAAGCGACCTATCGCCTCCGCGTAGCACATCCGCTCGACCTTCGGCACGTCCACGCCCAGCACCTGCTTCCACACTTCGCGGATCATCCCTTCGCAGATGCTCATCACATCGTCCGGCTCGACAAAACTCATCTCCAGGTCGATCTGCGTGAACTCCGCCTGACGATCGGCCCGCGGGTCTTCATCGCGGAAGCAGCGCACGATCTGAATGTACTTGTCCACGCCGCCCACCATCAGAATCTGCTTGAAAAGCTGCGGACTCTGCGGCAGGGCGTAGAACGAGCCCGGCTGCAAACGTGACGGCACCAGAAAATCGCGCGCTCCCTCCGGCGTGCTGCGGCAGAGGAAGGGCGTTTCCACTTCGTAGAAGCCGTGCTTATCGCAGTAGTCGCGGATGATCTTGGCCACACGATGGCGCGTGCGCAGGATGTTCTGCATCTGCGGCCGGCGCATGTCGATGTAGCGATAGCGCAGACGAATCTCTTCGCTGGTCTGGGCATCGTCCGGCGTGAACGGCGGCGTGCTGGCTTTGTTGAGTATCACCAGTTCGCTGACTTCGATCTCGATCTGACCCGTGGCCAGCTTGGGGTTGGCCAGCGCCTGGCCCTTGTCATTGACGCCGCGATCGACCACCTTGCCCGTGGCCCGCACCACGTCCTCGTGGCGCAGACCTTCAGCGACCTTGTGCGCGCTGCCAGCCAGGTCGGGGTCGAACTTGAGCTGGGTGACGCCCTCGCGGTCGCGCAGGTCGATGAAGATCAGCCCGCCGTGATCGCGGTAGTTGTTCACCCAGCCCGCCAGCGTGACGGTTTGGCCGACGTGGGTGTCCCGCAATTGACCGCAGGTGTGGGTTCGCATGGTCATGGTTCGATCCTTGTGTTGCATCTGTCGAAGGCGGCAAATGATATCAGTTTCCGTTTCCCAACGAAGCCGAGCCCTGAGCACCGCGAAGGGCCGGATCCCCCCGGAAGTTCCCCGGAAGTTCCCCGCAAGTCTCCCCTGGCCGCACCCCGGATTCATCCCAACAAAAAACCCCGCCTTTTGGCCGGCGGGGCTCGTGTCTGTTGCGTGATGACAGCGTCGCCTACCGGCCTTGCGGGGTATGGTCCTGACGATTGGCGTTGGTCGGGGCGGTCAGCATGGCAGGATTATACATCGGATTGTTACGGCAGCAAAACGATATAAGCATCCCCATTTGGATTTATTTAGCTGATATGATCATTGGTCGCCCTTGTGGGTAAGGGATTTTGGTGGCCACACTCGGGACACTCGGTTTTCCCTGCCAGTTGAGTTCCCAGCAAGTCGTAGCCACAACTACTGCAATGCCTGCCATCTTGCTCGACAAAAGTACGTAGAAGCGCCCATACTTTTTCACCCAGGCGATCTAGAACTCCTCCCAATATCCAGGTGAACGGGAAAAGTAATCCTGCAATTAGGACTGTTTCATACCAATACGGGCCATGATTAGGGCGGGCGTGTCCCATTAGGCGGTATTGTGCAGCGAAACCAATTCCTATTGGGATAGTGATTGCGTACAACCATTGCTGCACATGTCTAAGCCGCCGCGAGTCATCGAGCGCAGGGAAACACACGGGCAAAAAAATTCCCAGATAGGGAGCGACGAATTCCAGATAAGGATTTAGTGGTGGCCAACCACGTTGAATAGCGGCCGGTACACAAAGCAGCCAATGAATCAAAATACCGATCACTGTGACCAATCCACTCATTTCAGGATGGCGCCGGATCATCATCGTTGTGTTCCATGTTACCATCTTGCTCGTGTTTGCCGGTATGAGCAGTTTGCAGGGCGGGTTTCGCTTTGCTCTATCCACCCTAACAGTTTGTTCCGCGCTAGCACCGCATGTCAATACGGCGTCATGCTGCAATGTGGCGTGGGGCACCGCATGGACATTCGGTGCTACGCGACTTTTTTCGAACATGACCACCGGCGCGCACAGAATGGTCAGCGATTTTCTTTTTTTTAGAGGTCGCACGAAAAAATTTCTATTGCTGCCTGCGTAGGCACTTATGTTACTTTTCGACCCCTCAAAAGTGCCTCCGGCGCGCACAAACGTGACGCTTCGCCCTTTTATAGGAAGGCCGTCCGGTTTCGGATGAGGCTCAATTGCTTGATTAACCCCAGTCGCCTGAGTGATGAAACACTCGGCACGGACGCGACCGGGCCCAAGTGAGTGAGTGCTGCTTCGACGCCATCGGCTTGACGTACGTCCGCCCGTGCCCGGATCACAAGCGTTCAGAAAGCCTCAGAAAAAGGGGAGCCTCCCCTTTTTTGGAGGCCTGACAGGCGCGTCGCCTACCGGCTCTATGGGGCCTCGCCGACGCTGGCTTTCCTGCCCGGAAGTTGTCGTCCGCGCAAGCGGAACTTCCGGGGGTCGCTTCGCTGCGCGCGTGGCGGATTCGGGCCGATCGGATCCGTCATGCCGCGGCGCGGCGAATTTTCGATTTTCGATTTTAGATTTGCGATTGGAAGTTATCATGCGAACTGCACGTGAACAATCGCAAATCGCAAATCTAACGGCCTCAACAGCAGCCTTGGCTGCTAAATCGCAAATCGTAAATCCGCTCACGCTTCTTTCGCCACGCATGGGCCGATGCCGGCTTTGGCCAGGATCTTTTCCATCAGGCACCATTGCGTGAAGGCGGACTGCAACAGGTTGGCGCCGACGAAAACGGTGAACAGGTACCAGTAAGGATTGATCCAGTGACCCAGGGCCAGGGAAATGAGAATGAAGCTGCCGGCGATCGCGCGAATGCAACGTTCCATGCACATGATGGAGTCTCCAGGGGGGTGAAGGGACCAGAGATTGTAGGCGCAGCGGCCTTCGCCGGGTTTGCCCGGGTCTGCTACCATCGGGGCATGTTTACCGGCATTGTTCAGGCGATGGGCACGATCGCGGCCCTGGAAAAACGCGACTTCGGCGTGCGGCTGGTCATCGACCGCCGCGACTGGAAGACCGATTACCTGCCGCAGGACGGCCACTCGATCGCCATCAGCGGCGTGTGTTTGACCGTGGTCAAAGCGGACGAAAAAACGCTTCAGTTCGACGTGATCCCGCAGACGCTGGCGGAAACATCGCTGGGTGATAAGCATGTCGGCGACAAGGTGAACCTCGAGCCGTCACTGGCCGCGGGTCAACCGATGGGCGGGCACTTCGTGCAGGGCCACATCGACGGCACCGGCACGGTCACGCAAGTGAAAACTTCCGACGGCGGCGTGTGGATCACCTATCGCACATCGAAACACATCATGCCCTACATCGTGCCGCGCGGTTCGGTCACCGTGGACGGCGTGAGCATGACTTTGGCTGACGTCAAAGACGACACATTCACGCTGGCGTTGATCCCAACCACGTTATCCATCACCACGCTGGGCCTGCACAAGGTCGGCGACCGGGTCAACATCGAGACTGACATTTTGGCCCGCACCATCGTGCATCGCCTGCACATGCAGGCGGAAGGTTTTCCGGGGGCCGCGGTCAACATGGACCTGTTGCGCGATGCCGGGTTTGTGAACTGATTCAGCCACGACTGAACACGAATAGAAATGGATAAACGCCAAAATACGCTGCTTATCGACACGCGGGCAAGATCATATTTAAGTTAAAATGATCTTATTTAAGTAAAAATGATCCTATATTTGGTCGCCGTCATGGGCGGGTAGGCTGGGTTTTCATCCGTGTTCATCCGTGGCTGAATATGTGCTTGTCCGGCACGGTAGAAGGCGGTGACGTGGCGGGGGCTTGCAGCGGCTGGTTTGCCCGGTCATTGTTGGGCGACAGCGGCGAGGATGGTCAGATCATCGCGCTGGTTCAGTGAGCCGGCCTGGTTGTCGAGGCGGCTGCTGAGGCGCAGCAGGCTCAGTTCCATGGCTTCATCACGCAGCTTTTCGAATTCGTGGGCGTACTGCTGGTTGGCCAGGCGTTTGCGGCCGGTCGCGTCGTTGGGGTTCGCATCGGGGAAGGCCATTTCGAAGCCGTCGCTGTAGAGCAGCAGGCGATCGCCCGGGTGCAGTTGCATGTCGAGCTGCTCGAAGCTCTGGTCAGCGAACACGCCCAGCACGCCGCCGTCGGGCTCGAGCAGTTCGGTGCTCCCGTTGTGGCGCAGCAGCATGGGGAAGGGATGGCCGGCCCGGGCGATCTGCACGGTCAGGGCGCGGGTGTCGATCACCGCATAGGCAGCAGTAGCGAAGCGCACCTTGTCGGCATGCTGGCGGACCAGGTCATGGTTGAGTCGAAACAGCGTCTCGCCCGGCGGCACGATGCGGTAGCTGTTGGGATGCCCGGGGTCGATCTCCTTGGTGGCCAGGGATCGCTTGATGTACACGGTCATCAGGGCCGCGGGCACGCCGTGCCCCACCGCGTCGGCGATGAACATGCCCACGTGATTTTCATCGAGGCGCTGCACGTCATAGATGTCGCCGCTGACGTAACCGGCCGGTCGCCACAGCACGTGAAAGGCGATGCTTCCCAGTCGCGGCAGATCGGTGGGCAGAAACTCGCGCTGCAATTGCGCAGCCAGGCGCAGCTCCTCGTCCACCTTCTGCATCTGATCGATCACGCCCTCCTGGTGCAGTCGCAACAGCTCCAGCTCGGTGCGCATGGCGGTGAAGGTATTGGCCTGGCTGTGCAGCGCAGCCAGCAGGGCGCAGGCAAGCGCGGGCTCCGTGGCGGGCGGGCAGGCGATCACGCCGTCCTGCACCGGCTCACCGGGTTGCAGATCGAGCGCGGGGTTGGTCAGCATCACCGGCAATGGCCGGGTCTGCAAGTGATCGATCAACTCGAAGCTGCGGCCGTCGGGATCGCTCTCCAGCCACAGCCACGCGACGCCGACGCCCTTGAGAAGTTTCGGATCGTTCATCGCCTGCCAGGCATCAGCATGGCGCAGCGTCGGCCCCCGCAATGGTCCCTGGCCCGGCCAATGTTGCAGCATCGCCTGGGCCTGACGGCACACATCCGTGACGTCACGGTCGCTGGCGATCAACAGCAGAATCGATGGCTGAAGCATGGCGGCTCGTCGGCGGCACTTGAGACCGGACACGCAGTGTCCGGCTCGGACTGCGGCAGAGGGGGCGCACCCTACGTTCTCATCGACTTACCGGGCCAACGCCTTAAGCTCATCCACCGGCAGATCGATCGGATCATCGACCGACAGGTTCAACTGCTCCAGCGTGCCGCCCTTCAACTCGATGGCGAACTGGGCATTCCAGCGGCTTGCGTAGCGTTTGAGGTCCACCTCTTCGACGCCCGGCTCCGGCTGCATGGCGTGCATGGCGACGACCCGGCCGTCGGGTCCGAGAAAAATCAGATCAATCGGCACCGGGCAATCACGCATCACGAACGCCAGCGGTTGCGCATGCTCGAACACGAACAGCATGCCGCCGTCATCGGGAATGGACTTGCGGCCGCCCAAACCTTTGAAGCGACTTTCGGGATCCAGCGCCAGGTCCAAGGTGAAGGTGCGGCCGCTGATGGTCAGCGTCTGCGCGGTGGGCGTCGCGGTCGAGCCGTTGCTGGTGCAACCGGCCAGTAGAATGGCCAACAGAAGGAACATCAAGCGTTGAGCAGCCATGCGTCGTCTTCCCTGGTGAAAGTGACAGGTTCCCGCGGCAGACGCTTGAGGTCAAATCCAGCCGCGAACTCGCCGGCGTCCATCGGCTGACGATGGCTGGTGATGCCGGACCAGTAAGCGAGCAGGCCGATGACGCGCTCCGCAGGCGCGCCGCGCTGGCGATAGGTCAGCAGCCGCGTGTCGCCGTGCCGTTTTGCCAGTCTTTTGCCGTCGCTGCCCAGGACCAGCGGCAGGTGCGTGTAGCGCGGCCGCGGTTGCAGATCGAGATAACGATAGAGTAGCACTTGGCGTGCGGTGGAGGAAAGCAGATCATCGCCGCGCACGACTTCGCTGATGCCCTGCCGCGCATCGTCCACCACCACGGCCAGTTGGTAAGCGGGAAGACCAGCCTTGGTCGCCACGATGAAATCGCCGACCTGTTGCTGCACGTTGATCTGTTGTGGGCCGTGCAGCGTGTCGGTGAAATCAATCGCTTCATCGGGCGCGATGACGCGAATGCAGGCGGATCGGGTAGCGGGTTTCGGGTATCGGGTTTCGGGTCGGATGGATCTTCCCGATACCCGATACCCGACACCCGATACCCGACACGTCCCCGGGTAGCGCAGTTCGTGTTCGTCGCCGTGCGGAGCGCTGGCCGCCTGCTCGATGTCGCTGCGGGTGCAGGTGCAAGCATAGGTCAGGCCGGCGCGGCCGAGCTTTTCCAATGCGGCAGCGTAGGGCGACAGATCATGCGTCTGGTAGAGCGGACCTTCGTCCCAGTCGATGCCCAGCCAGTGGAGCAGGTCGATGGCTTGAAGGTCGGTGCCTGGCTTGAGGCGCGGGCCGTCGAGGTCTTCGATGCGCAGCAGGATGCTCCAGCCATGGCGGTGGGCCAGGGCCCAGTTGATGATGAAGCTGCGGGCATTGCCCAGGTGCAGGGCTCCGGTGGGCGAAGGCGCCAGGCGGGTGCGCGGCGTGCCCGTGCTGTGAGAGGTTGGATTGTCCGCAGCGCTCATGGCGCGTTATCGTACCGCGTCATGGCGGCAACACGACAAGCGATCCGACTGGCGGTGCTGATCAGTGGCGGCGGGACCACGTTGCTCAACCTGCTCGACAAGATCGACGCCGGCCGACTGAGCGCCCGCATCGAGCTGGTCATCTGCTCCAACCCGGCCGCCGAACGCAAGGTGCGCGACAAGCTCGGCGATCGACTTCCTCCGACGCAGGTGATCCATCGCAAGACCTTCAACGATGTAACGTCGTTCTCGCAGACGGTGTTCAACGCCATCCGCAGCAGCGGAGCGGAACTGGTCGCCCTGGCGGGATTTCTTTGTCTGCTGGAGATTCCCGACGACTACGCCCGGCGCGTGCTCAACATTCACCCCGCCCTGTTGCCGGCCTTCGGCGGACAAGGCATGTACGGTCACAACGTACATGAAGCGGTGATCGCTCACGGCTGCAAGGTCAGCGGCTGCACCGTGCACTTTGCCGATCAGACCTACGACACCGGCCCCATCCTGGTGCAGCGCTGCTGTCCCGTGCGCGACGACGACACCCCCGACACGCTGGCAGCCCGCGTGTTCGAGCAGGAGTGCCAGGCATATCCCGAAGCGATCCAGTTGATCGCTGAGCAGCGCGTTGAGATTGTCGGCCGCGTGGCACGCATCCGCTGAGATAACGCGCACATCAAACCGCTGTCCCCTTTGCATCTGACAGTGTGAATGTCTGCTGGGACTTATTGTGTCCCATATGTGCGGATTTCGTCAGATATCCATTGTGGCGATGCACCCATCGTCATAGAATCAACGTGCTGGTTATTGTCGTGCTTCTGGGAGTTTCTGGGATTGCTGGGAAGGGAAAGTGGTCGCGCTGGGGTCCGAGGGCGGCCCATATCAAGATGAGGAGACAAGTCATGTACAAGCTGACGATTGGTGCTGCGGCGCTGTTGCTTTCCATCGCGGGGGCGACACAAGCGGAGATCATTGCGGTGGATTGCTACGACGGCGATGACGGATCGGTCAATGTCAACGCCTGGAACTGGAATGCCGCCGACAGCGTGGTGACGATCGATGAAACGCTGCACTGGGGGCCGGGGGCCATGTTCGTGGACCTGACGCTCGACACCCCGGGCGATCCGATCACCAGCTTCTGGAAGGATGTGACCAACGACTCGGCCGCCGCATGGAACGGCTATCAGATCACCATCTCGCGCGATCTGCCGTTCAGCATCGACAGCACACTGGCGCCCGGCGACTGGTCGAGTGTGGTGACGCCCGTGACCTACGGCGGCAGCGAGTACGTCGGCATCATCGATTACTACGCCGGCACATCCATCGGCGTGGGCGACTCGGGCCTGTTCAAAGTCACGGTGTCATTCCTTGACAACGCCAACTTCTGCCTGGTGCAGGTTCCGACGCTGGTTCCCGAGCCGAGCGCAGCGATGCTCATTCTCCTTCCCGCCCTCCTGGCCCGCCGCCGCATCAGATAGCCCATTCACCGCATCTGCTCCGGCTGACGCATCACCACAACAGGTGACGGCGTAAAATCCGACAGCACCCCACGACAATATCAATTCGCCGCCACGAACCACCGCGACAGAATGGGACCATCACGGCTCAAGGCTCACGGCTCATAGCTCAAGGCTCAGAGCTACTCAGGGGTGAGCGAACGTGGCTTCTCGCCGGGGACATCCGGGCTTTCCCAATCCAGACCAGCCGCTTCGGGGCGGGTACGAGGGGATCACCGTCCTCAACGCTTTTCCCGCACATCCGGGCTTCGATCCCCCGTCCGCGCGCGGTCCGCCGACGTATGATGTCGAGGACACCTATCAAAAAGGGAGGCTGTGATGAAACACCCAAGACTGTGGACCTCAATACGCACGACAGGGACAACGTTCGCCGCTTATCTAACTTCGGCGCGTTGGTTCCGCTGGGCGTTGGCAGTTTTTGTCATCGCTCTTCTTGCGGCGGCTTATTACCCTGAGGTTGCCTACTGGATAGACAGGGCTCGAGGGGGCAATCCGTACGGTCTGGCCCAGAGATGGCCATTCGGTGAAAGGGTCTCCTGGCGACCAGCCACTCCACCGATGAATCTCCGTAACTGGTCAGCGAAATACCATTTCTGGATTTCACCGCTGACGCGCGATGGGATCGTATTCAGCCTTCTGCTCTTTTACCTGCTGGCGCGCCGCCGCAGGTCACCTTTGACACGACGCTACATCTTGACCACTGGGATGATCAGCTATTTATTCGGATGCGCCATTTCCGTGTGGCTCTTTTACTTGAAGTTTGGTTATTTCCGTTTCCTGGAACCTGCGAACCGTTATGGCTTTTGGGAAGAATTGGCACGCCCCATCATACGTGCGTTCCTCGTGTGGCAAGGGCAAATGGAACCGCTGAACAAAGGAGGCTTCCAGCATACGATGGAAACGGTCTGGCCTTATTACATCCGAGTGCCGCTCATCATTCTTGCGGTGTTTTGTATGTCATCTTATCTGATTATCAAGACCAAGCGGAAACAGATGCATGGGTATTGTTGGAAATGTGGGTATGACCTACGTGGTAATGTTCGATCAACACGTTGCCCGGAATGTGGATCAGTAGTTTCACGGCCCGAATTCAATGCAACATCAGAATGAGCGTCTTTTTCAAGGAAAGGGGACAGCCATGACCTTTGCACGAGTCGCACGATCAGAGAGTAACCATGTCCGCAGCTATGGCATATACCAGACCGCATGGATCATTAAAGGAACTTTCATGGTGTTGGTGCTGCTTGTTTTCCGGCCCAGCCTGGGGGATAGTAACTTCCGATGATCCCGACAATCATATTGTTACTCCAGGCAGCCTTGTGGCAGGCTTTAATCTCGATGGCGTAGCTACAATCTTTACGTTAGACAAGGTCCTTCCGTCTATTTGGTATACAAAGGGTTCGGCCACACTGATTGAGGGGCTCGATGGGAGCAAATTTGTATTGACTGCCGCTCACTTGTTCAACGATATGGTGTCTATCGGAAATGTGCCTATAACGTGGTACTTGCCTCAAGGTACAATACCGGTGGTGTCATCTACGAGTTTCGTAAGTGTTTACAACTACACCATCAAAACGAAGCTCGACCAAGGAACATACGATCCTATTTATGATGGATACGACGTCGCGCTGATTGCGCTGACGCCAGAGCAACAGGGATATGTTCAAGACGTACCAACTTACAAATTGGGCCCTCGAGATCCCAGCGGTTTGCAGACCTGGCTTGGGCATCCCCAAGTCGTTGTCGTTGGTTATGGATGGGGAGGATGGGGGGCTACCGGGGGAGACGAGGCAAACTACCCGTTTGGCACGAAGCGCTGGGGATACAATCGCTATGATTTTAACACACCGTTTAACTCAACTAGTTGGAGGACACAAATTGCATTTGACTTCGACAACAACACTGATACCAACGATTTCTTCGGCCGCAATTTTGGAATATCGGATCGGGGCTATGACGAGGACGAAGTAAGTACAATCTATGGCGACTCAGGTGGCCCAACTTTCATTGTTGAGGAAGGTGTGGCACGCATTGTTGGGGTACACTCCTACGGGGACACATTCAAAGATCAGCCTTCACCATACGTTGACACCGACGTCAATACTCTGATAAGAGGATCGTGGGGTGAGTTCGCTGTGGATACGCTTGTGACCTATGACCCGATCTATACGTGGATTGAGAAAATCCTCAAGAAACCGCATACAAGCCAACCTCAAGGTTCGGGGCCACAAAGCATGGACTGGGATGACGGAGATACCTGGGCGGCTGGCTCTCCTCAAAGTGACGAAATGCCATATCTTGACTCGTGGTCAGATTCAACACTCACCATCGCCGGCCCCGGCTCGATCAACGGACCGTCAACGGTCACCAATATCGCTGGCCTGTTCGTGGGCACCGGACCGGGACAGAAAATACTCGACCTGGCGTATGGCGCGGAGGTCAACGTTGACGGAGATATCACCATCGACACCAACGGCTACGTGTTGCTGACCGACGGGGATGTGACGGCCGACAATTTGGTGATTCAGGCGGCCCCACCTTACATCGGGCCGCCCGATCCTCTGCCCGGCGTATTCGACTGGTATGACCACAGCAGCGCCACCTCGCTCAACGTGGATCGCATCATCGTCAATGAATACGGCGTTTTCTTTTATGACCGCGGTACGCCGTTGTCACTGGCCGGCACCGACTACGAGGTTCACGGTGGCGTCATCGAAACCTACGATGATGCGTTCTATGTCACCCCCGGAAGGTCGCTGACCATGACCGGCGGTGTGATCGGCGAGCCGGTCAATCTTCTGCCGATCGCCGAGCTGCGCATCCAGGCCGGGGGCACCGCCACGGTTACTGATGCCGTAGCGCCCGCACTCATTCTCGCGCAGGATGTCACGCTGCAAGGCATCTTACAGATGGACCACGGCGAAGTGTGGGTCGGCGATCTGACCGTCGAATCCGGCGCGGAACTGAAGATCGGCATCGGCGGCGAGATTCCTGATACAGAGTTCGCTCACATCGTTCTTTTCGGCGGTGCCGACCTCGCCGGCAAACTCACGCTTTACCTGATCGATGACTTTACGCCAGACCTATACACCAGTTTCGTGCTCGTCGGCAATCCCGACGAACAGAGCAATCTCACGGTAAACGGCATCTTCGCGCAAGTCGGCGGCGTCAACATCAACGCGCTGGACATGGCCTTTGCGGTCAGGTATGGCGTAGCCAACAACCAGGCTGTGGTCATCACCACCGCCATCCCCGCGATGCCAATCTCGATCACACAGTGAACCTGGCCGACCTGCAGATCATCGGCGACAACTGGAACGGCACGGGTAAGAGCTGGATCACCGGCGATCTGACCGGCGACGGCCTGGTCAACCTGGCAGACCTGCAAATCGTGGGTGATCACTGGGGACAGAGCGGCGACTTCGCGCAGCTTGCAGCCCAGTTCATCCCCGAGCCGGCCGCTTTGCTGTTGGGTCTGGCGGGAGCATGTCTGTACGTGCCTCGCCGTCGCCGCAGAGGTGCGGGCGGCGCGGCAAGCGATCTCCGCAGTTGGCGGACCGCCTGAGAAACAACAAGGCCGGCCGGTTGATTCCGGTCGGCCTTGAAAATAGATCACTGCGGCCCCGTGGGGTTTCAAACGAGGGCGGCTGCGGACCTTGCGGTTCAGTTGTTCCGTGCCGAGACGAACTCACCGGTCAGGTCGATGCGTACGTCGTGGATGCGGAAGCCCAGGCACTTCTCGATGGCTTCGAGCTGTTCCTTGGGGATCTGCTCGAACACTGCCCGGCTCAATTCGTCGGGCACATCGACGACGCGGCCGGACATCGGATCGCAGGCATGCATGTGGGGATCGGTGGTCGCATCGTAGCGGGCCGAGCCGTTCTCACCACTGCCGGGGATCTTTCGTACAAGGCCGGTCTTGCAGAAAGATTCCAATGTGTTATAGACCGTAGCCAGGCTCATGCGGCCGTCGAGTTGCTGGTACAACTCATCGACGGTCGGATGGGCCGTGGTGGCGGCCAAAGCACGGTAGATGGTGCGACGATGCGAGGTGCAACGCAGGCCGCGGGAAGTAAACAGATGATCGAGGGTTTCAGTAATCATGCAAAAATAATATCTTTTTAATAAGACCAATTCCAGTAAAAAAATGTAGGATGTTAAGGGGACACCTGTCATTTTCTTCGGGGACGGTAAACTAACCACGCATGAGCAATAATCCGGCTCCCAATGTGCGACCGAGTCTCACCTACGCCGCCGCCGGCGTGGATATTGACGCTGGAGACGCGGTTGTCGATCGCATCAAAAGCCATCTCCGCCGGACCCACGGCCCGCGCGTGCTGGGCAAACACGGCTCGTTCGCGGGGCTGTTCCGCCTCGACTACAACGAAAAACTTTTCAAAAAAAATTACCGCGACCCCGTCCTGGTCAGTTGCACCGACGGCGTCGGCACCAAGGTGCTGCTGGCCATCGAAATGGGCGTTTACGACACCATTGGCATCGACTGCGTGGCGATGAACGTCAACGACATGATCGTGCAGGGTGCCGAGCCGCTGCTGTTTCTCGACTACGTGGGCATTCACAAGGTCACGCCGCAGCAGATGGAGCAGATCGTCAAAGGTGTGGCCGACGGCTGCGAACTGGCGGGCTGCGCGCTGATCGGCGGCGAGACGGCGGAGATGCCGGACATCTACAAGAGCGGCGACTTCGACCTGGCGGGTTTTGCCGTGGGCGTGGTGGAGCTCAAGCGGGTGATCGAAGGCGGCGAGCGCGTGCAGCGCGGCGATGTGATCCTGGGCCTGGCCTCCAGCGGCGTGCACTCCAACGGCTACACGCTGGTGCGGGCCATCCTCAAACGCGAAAAACTCCAGCTCGACAAGACATACCCCGAGTTGGAATCCGAGCGCACGCTCGGCCAACTGCTGCTGGAGCCGACACGCATCTACGCCAGACAGATCGTCAGCGTGCTCAACAGCTACAAGGTCAAACACACCATCGGCGGCATGGCTCACATCACCGGCGGCGGGTTGCCCGGCAACGTCTGTCGCGCTTTGCCCGAGGATTGCGACGCCCGCATTGACACCCAATCATGGCAGGTGCCGCCGCTGTTTCGATTCCTCCAGAGCCAGGGCAACGTGGCCGAGGACGAGATGTGGCGCGTCTTCAACATGGGCATCGGTTACGTGCTGATCGTGCGGCCGTACTTCGCCGAGGCCATCGCCGACCGCTTGCGACACTTGGGAGAGCAGGTCAGCGTGCTGGGCAAGGTCGTGGCCGGTTCCGGCAACGTCCAGTTGAAATAACTCCGCATCAAAGTGGAGGTGGCGCGATGACAACCTGGATGACATGGGTATATGCGGCCGTGTCGTCGCTGCTGGTGGTGGCGCAGCAGACTCAACCGCTTCACATCGCGGACCCGGACCAGATGCCGGTGCGCCCGTACCGTGAGTTAGCCTACTCACAGGCTGACATTGCCGCGGTTCGCCGGGCGGCGCTGGCGGGGGTCAATCGCCGTGCGGTCGATGAGGTGTTCAAGGTCGCCGCGCGCTGGCTTGCTTACAGCGAGCAGGAAGTGATCGATCTGATTCCCCCGCCCGACGCAGCTTTTGCCTATGGTTTTGCCGGTGATTCCAAAACGGATCAGAACTGGCCGTGGTTTGGCCGCGACGGTGTTTGCAGCCTTGATCGGCCCGGCGAGGTCCGCTCGCCTCACACCGGTGACATCTACGGCATTCAGAAGCCCGGTGAGGAATTCTACGACCCCGGCGACGGCTGGGTTCGGCCGTCGGATGGCAAACGTTTTTACTTCAAGGGCGTCTGGCACGAATACATGGACCGCCTGCTGCACGAGGTGATTTACCAGTTGGCGCTGGCGTACATGCTCACCGGCGACGAGGCGATCGCGCAGCGCTGCCTGTTCATCCTCGATCGCCTGGCGTACTGCCGCACCCAGCGGCCGGCCATCGACGGCGCCATCGACTGGCCGCACGATCTGAAACCCGGGCAGGGTTATTTCGGGCTCGTGGGTAACCTGGCCAACGATCGCACCGCCTTTGCCGGCCTCGCCCTCGATCTGCTGGCCAACGCGCGTTACGCCGGTGATCCTTCGCCCTCACTTGCGGGGGTGACGGTGTTCGAGAACATTCGCGACAACTTCTTCGACGTCTATGAACCGGAGAACATCGCGGGCAAAAACTCGTTGCAGAACCACGCCCTGATGGTCATCGCCAACACCACCGTGCAGGGATTGCTCTTCGGCAAGGCCGACTACATCGCCACCGGCATCGACGGCACATGCGCGTTTCTGGAAGGCACCATCGATCGCGACGGCGACTACTACGAACTGGCCGGGGGCTACGGCAACCTCGGCCGCGTCTATGCCGGCCTGCCCATCGGTCTGCTGACGCGCTACGACCCGCAGCGTTACGACAACCCCTCCGCGCTGCCCGATCCGGCGGACTATCCCTACCAACTGGATTTCGGACAGGACCCGCGCTGGTACGTGCACGGCGCGGAGATGACGCTGCGCCAGCCCGTACTCGGGCGTTATCCGCCCTATGGCGACGACAAGCCCGACCGGGACGTGCTGTTGGACAAGACGGCGTCGAACCTGGCTGCCATGCGCAGCGGTTTCCTGCGCCAGTTGTATCAGCAGGTTTCCAATCCGCAGTGGAAGCGGCGCATTGCCGCGATGTACTGGCTGACCAGCGCCGACCTGGACGTGGAGTATGAAGCCAAGGATTTGCTGGCCAAGGGCGTGAGCGTGTGGATCGCGCCGCCCCGGCCGGAATCGGAGGCGGCACTGGAAGAGGTCCGGCCGCACAGCGAACTTCGGGCTGCCAAGGTGATTGCTGTGCTGCGCAGTGGCGCGGGCGAGCATGGCCGGGCCCTGTTTGTCCGCGGCGGCAGTTGCGGGTCTCACGCCCACGACAACCAGATGGCCATCGTGCCTTACGGGCACGGCATGGTGCTCGACGGGACCTACGGCTACAACCTCTACGGCACCACCGATCACCTGGGCTGGGGCGTGCGGGCCATCAATCACCTGACCGCCACCGTCAACGAGGATCTGCCTGCTCCGTATATTTACAAGGGCGTCAACGATGAAATCCCCGGGCCGCCCTCCGATGTCATCGGCTTGGTGACGGAAGGGCCGGCCCAGTGCGTGGAGCTGCGCAACGTCGGCATGTGGAAAGCCGCGGCTGACGACATGCGCGATTACCGGCGGCTGACCTGGCTGATCGACATCGATGACCAACAATACTACTTCGCCGACATCTTTCACATTGAGGGCGGGCGCGTTCACGACTACGCATGGAAAGCGTCCTACGACGAGCATGAGGACGACAGAACGTTCCAGGTCGTCGGCGTTCAGCCGCAGGCTCAGGAGGGCGTCTGGACGCTGGCGGCCCTGTCCGGCGAGCATCGCGAGGCGGCGTGGAACAAGCCCAAACAAAGCTGGGGCGAGCGACTGTTCAGCGGCGACGGCAACGTTCGTGACGTGGGACTCAACGACCTGCCCGAAAAGATGTACCGCTGGAACCCCGAGCCGGGCAACGGCTACGGCATGATCTGGGACATCAGATCGCAATGCACCGACAGCGACTGGTCCGCGGTGTGGAAACTGCAGGACAATCAGCATTTCCTGCGCTGCGACCTGCTGAATTTCGACGGCATGACCGCGGTGGCTGGACGCGCTCCAAGTCTTGAGGCGGGCAAGCCTTTCAACATCATCATCGCCCGCCGTGCGCAACCGCAAGCAAGCGACGCCCCGCTGCGCAGTCGCTTCGTGAACATCACGCAGGTGGGTAAAGACGGTGACTGGCCGCTGCAGTCTGCGCAACGAGTGGACTTCAAAGCAAGTGGTGATGCCCGTGATGCGGCGGTGTTGAGGGTGGAATTGCCCGATGGCCGCAATGATTACCTGCTCAGCTCACGCAAGTCGCAGCAATTGAGTTGCGAAGCGGTGAGCATGTCGGGCTGTCGCGGCTTTGCCCGCCTGGATGCGGATGGCAAGCTGGTTCACCTGGCGTTGCAGGAAGGCACGTCCATCGAGGCCGGCGGCTGGCGCGTGCAGGCTGAGAGCGATGCGTTGGAAGCCAGAGTGTTGAAAGCGGAAGCCGACTGGGTGCAGAGTCGGCTGACCATCAATCGTCCGTTGCCTTCGGGCCGGGCGCTGCAAGGATCGATGGTGCTGATCGATAGTCCCCAGGGCGCGGACAGGCCATACTCGCACAACGAATACTACGCCATTGAAACGGTGACGCCCGACGAGCGGGGCGGTTGCACGCTGGTGTTCGACAGACAGACGCTGGTCGCCACCCGCCTGCGGGCTGCTGAAGTGGATCCGGCAACGCGCACCATCAGTGCCGACTGGTGCAACGAGCTGGCCCGCTTTGAAGGTTCGCACAGTTTTGATGGACGCATGATCGCGGCTGAAGGCGACGCCAATGCGGTCTCGATCATCCGCAGTTACGTGATCAAGAAAGTTGAACTGGACAGCACCGACGGCTTCCAGCCCGGACAGCGACTGATGGTCATGACCGCCAAGCCCGGCGACGTGCTGACCATGCCCACCACGGTGACGCTGACCCGAAGCGACGACGGCCGCTACCTGCTGCGCAGCAATCGCCGCGTGATGTTGACCGTGGATGCCCCGGCCGGGTCGCGTCTGCTGGCTATCATGGGTGATGATCAACCCCGGACATTTGCCACGGTCGACGAAGCAGGGCGGTTACGGGCCGAGCTTGACCCCGCGGAACTGGGGTCGGGCCAGGTCTGGCTGCAGTTCTCGCCGGCCCCCTGACCCAGGAAACGGCGGCCGGCCCCCCATGTGGCGGCCAGTCCACAGCGTCGTGTTGACTGGAGGCCACATCCGGTCCACCCGTCCTAACCCGCAGGCGGCCGTCTCGCTCCGCCAAGAGTTGCAAAAGACTGAAACAGAAAGACTTACAAAATTGTTAGCCCTGTGTTTTCAACCCGCTTCGCCCGGCGTTGGCCTTGTGATATAACCATCAGTAGCTGACCACGATTGTCAGAAAGGAACGCCAACCATGGACGAACAGACTTTTCAGACCAAGCTGGCGGAACTGATGAAGGAAATCTCCACGCTGCCCAAGGCCGAGCGGGAGAAGCTGGAGCAGTTGGCCGCCAAGACCCAGCAGCGGCACCAGAAGCTCAAGAAGACCGTGACCGACCTGCAGGAAAGCCTTGACTACCTGCGACTGAGCATCAAGTACCTGGTGTTCGACCTGGAAGCGACGCGGCGGGAAAACGCCTATCTACGCAAGATGCTGGAGGAAGATCGAGCGACGGACCACGACGACGAGGCATAAGGTCCCACGACTCACACTGGCGCGGCGGTGGAGAGATTGAACGGACCCGATCCAAGGTACATGTGACCCGATCCCGGACGGGCGCTGTCTCTGACAGCGTCTGTTTTTTTATGCAAATGTTGAGCGATGGGTCGCACTTGGGATCTATGCATAACAGACAAGCACGTCAGATTCCTCATCGCCACGGCCGGTAAACCGGCCTCAGCCGAGGTCATTCAGCGGTCTCTCTTGGCTTTTTTGGCCAATTTTTTGCATTTTTGTGCGCCGCACGCATTCACGCGTGACGCCGGCTGACCGGTGCCTTTATAATTTTCCATGCGTGTGATTGCTGTGACGCGACCGCCTCAAAACGGGACCTGCTCACCCGCCCGGGTTTTGGCGATGGGCGGATGGATTGATCCACACGCGCTTCAGCGCCAAGTCGAGAATGGTGATGACTGACGCCACGCCGCAGAAGTTGAGCTTTCGTCAATTGCTCGAGTCGCCGCAGTTCGCCTACGGCGTCGAGCTGGTCACCACCCGCGGCATCGCCGAGCCGGGCGAACCTCACAAGCTGGTGCAACTGGGCGAAGCACTTTGCGCTGATCCTCGCATCGGCTGGATCTCGGTCACCGACAACCCCGGCGGCAATCCCATGCTGCCCGCCGACTGGCTGGGCAGAATCCTGGCCAGCAAGCAATGCGAAGTGGTCATTCACCTGACCTGCAAGGACCTGAACCGCAACGGGCTGGAGTCGGCTGCGTGGCGCTATGCGGCTGAGGGATTCAACAACATCCTGGCGTTGACTGGCGATCTGCCCACCACCGGCTACGGCGGTAAAGCAGGGTCCGTCTTCGATCTCGATTCGGTCAGCCTGATCGCGCTGCTGTCAGCGATGAACGATGGGCTGCAAGTGCCCGGCCGCGGCGGCAAGACCGACAAGCTGACCGCCACCAGTTTCTACCTCGGCGGCGCGGTCTCGCCCTTCAAGCGCCTCGAAGCTGAGCTGATGCCGCAGTATTTCAAGCTGGCCCGCAAGATTCACTGCGGCGCCCAGTGGATCATCACGCAGCTCGGCTACGACATGCGCAAGTTCCACGACCTGCTATTGTTCATGAAGTGGGCAGGCGTCAACGCTCCGGTGATCGGCAACGTCTATGTCCTCAACAAGACCGTGGCCAAGATGTTCCACGATCGCCGCTTCCCCGGCTGCGTGGTCAGCGCGGCCCTGCTGGAGAAAGTGCAGCAGGAGGCCGGCGGCCCGGACAAGGGGCGATCGTTCTTCGAACAGTTGGCAGCCAAACAACTGGCGGTGCTCAAAGGTCTGGGTTTCGCCGCGGGTTACCTGGCCGGCGCTTCCAAGGCGGAGACCTTTTTCAAGGTCATCGAACTGGCGGAAAGCTACGGCGAAAACGACTGGAAGGACTTCGCCCGCGAAATCCAGTTCCCGCAGGATGATGAGTTTTACCTCTTCGAGCGCGATCCGCAGACGGGATTGTGCGATAGCGAGCGCATGAACGAGCAATACCTGCAATCGCTTTCGCGCCCACCCAAGACCGCCAACGTCACGCTGGGCTATCGACTTTCCCGCGCGGTGCACAACCGGTTTTTCACGCCGGATCAGAGCCAGTTCCCGCGCATGCAGAAGCTCTATCAGCGCCTGGAGCGCAACAAGGACGGCCTGGCGCTGCGGGCGTTGAACAAGATCGAGCACGTGTCCAAAGCTTTGACCTTCGGTTGCAAGGAGTGCGGCGATTGCTCCCTGCCGGAGACGGCGTATCTTTGTCCGCGCAGCGCCTGCTCCAAGACCGGGCGCAACGGGCCCTGCGGTGGTTCCTTCAACGGCCGCTGCGAACTGGACGACAAGGAGTGTCTGTGGGTGCGGGCGTATGAACGGCTCAAGTACTACGGCGAGTCGCAGCACATGCTGGAAGGTCCGGCTGTGTTCTACAACGCGGAGCGCCAGGACACCAGTTCCTGGGCCAATTTCTACCTCGGTCGCGATCACCACCAGGTGCAGCCGCCGACCACCGACGCACCGCCGCCGCAAACCTAGCCCACCTGCCCGAGGGGGCGATTCACACACACGGGAGGCGCCATCATGGCCATCGACGGACTGACGATCATCGGCGAATCGATCAACGATTCGGTGCCCTCGACCAAAAAGCTGTTCGACGCCAACGACCTGGACGCGATCAAGGAACTGGCCCGCTCGCAGGACGAAGGCGGGGCGGCCTACATCGACGTCAACGTCGGCTCCCGTTCGGCGGATTACCTGGCGGAAGTGGTGCGGCTGGTGCAGAGCGTCACCAGCAAGCCGTTGTCGATCGACACGCCCGACCCGGCCATGGTGGCCGCGGCCCTGAAAGCCTGCGATGTGAATCGCGCGGGAGGAAAGGCCCCCATCGTCAACTCAATTTCTCCGCTGCGCCTGCAGATTTTCGATCTGCTGAAGGTCAAGCCCTTCAAACCCATCCTGCTGGTTTCCGAGCGCATGGAAGCTGGTCACGGCCAACCCAACCACACGGTCGAGGAAACCTATCGCACCGCCTGCGACATGCACAAGCTGGCCGGCGAGCGCGGCCTCAAGAACGATCAGATGATCTTCGACCTGGGCATCGCACCCATCGGCAGCGACTCGGAGGGCAACATCCATCGCCTGTTGGGGGCACTGCGACAGATGCACGATGATTCTCGCTTCCGGGGGGTGCATTACTCGGTGGGCCTGAGCAACTTCACCGTCATGCTGCCGCCCAAGCGCGGCAACGGGCAGCCCACCAAGGGCCCGCTGGAAAGCGCGTTTCTCACTCTGGCCATGCCGCTGGGTCTGGACATGGTCATCGGCTCGGTCAAGCGCAAATACGAACTGCTGCCGCCGGACCACGATGCCATGGTCTGCCTCAGCGACATCCTGAAGCTGGAAGGCTTCGACGTGCTGATGCGCGTGCAGGAATATTACGCCTGATTTCTTACTCCCTCTCCCCTTGGGAGAAGACTGGGGTGAGGGCTGAAGGCATTCAGCTCAACGGACAAGAGGACGTCTGATATGACCACCACCAAAGTTCCCTCCGACATCGAGATCGCTCGCCAGGCCGTGATGCAACCCATCCCCCAGGTGGCAGCCAAACTCGGCATCGAGCCGGGCGACCTCGAACCCTACGGCCACACCAAGGCCAAGGTCACCTTTGACTTCCTGGAACGCACCAAGGATCGCCCGATGGGCAAGCTGATCCTGGTCACCGCCATCAGCCCCACGCCGGCCGGTGAAGGCAAGACCACCACGTCGGTCGGTCTGGCTGACGCCATGAACGAGCTGGGTGTGAAGACAGCGTTGTGTCTGCGCGAGCCTTCGCTTGGGCCGTGCTTCGGCATGAAGGGCGGCGCGGCCGGCGGCGGGTATGCACAGGTCGTGCCCATGGAGGACATCAACCTCCACTTCACCGGTGACTTCCACGCCATCGGCCTGGCCCACAACCTGCTCGCGGCCACGCTGGACAATCACATCCACTGGGGGCACGAGCCGCGCATCGATCCACGGCGCGTGGTGTGGAAGCGCGTCGTCGATATGAACGACCGCGCCCTGCGCAACGTCATCATCGGGCTGGGCGGCGTGACCAACTCCTTCCCCCGCGAGTCCAGCTTCGATATCACCGTGGCCTCCGAAGTGATGGCCATCTTCTGCCTCAGCGAATCGCTGGAGGAACTCAAGGAACGACTGGCTCAGATCATCGTGGCCTACGACTTCGATAAGAATCCCGTCACCGCCAGACAACTCAAGACCCACGGGGCCATGACCGTACTGCTGCGCGAAGCCCTCAAGCCTAACCTGGTGCAGACACTGGAGAACAACCCCGCCTTCATCCACGGCGGACCGTTCGCCAACATCGCCCACGGCTGCAACAGTGTGCTGGCGACCAAGCTGGCCATGCGCCTGGCGGACTATACCATCACCGAAGCCGGCTTCGGAGCCGACCTGGGGGCCGAGAAGTTCATCAACATCAAGTGCCGCAAGGCGGGCATCGCGCCCGATGCCGTGGTGATCGTGGCCACGGTGCGAGCCCTCAAATCGCACGGAGGCGTCGCCATCAAGGAACTGGGCACGCCCAATGTCGATGCTGTGGCCAACGGCATGGAGAACCTGGAGAAGCACATCGCCAACGTGCGGCAGTGGGGCCTGCCCGCGGTGGTGGCCATCAATATGTTCCCCACCGACACCCCCGAGGAAGTCGAGTGCATCCGCAGCCGCTGCCAGGGCCTGGGCGTGGCGGCTGTGCCCTCCGATCACTGGGCCCGCGGCAGCGAAGGTGCGTTGGACCTGGCCAGGGCGGTGGTCGATGTCACCAAGAACGGCAAAGCCAAGTTGCAGTTCACCTATCCCGACGACATGCCGCTGCTGTCGAAGGTGCGTGCCATCGCCCAGAAGGTCTATGGGGCCGGCGACGTGCTGGCGGACAAGAAACTGCGCGACAAGTTCAAGGCCATGGACGAGGCTGGCTACGGCAAGCTGCCGATCTGCATGGCCAAGACGCAGTATTCGCTCTCGACCGATCCGCTGCTGAAGGGTTGGCCCAAGAACTTCGACGTGCCGCTGCGCGATGCCTACCTGGCGGCGGGTGCTGGTTTCGTCGTGGTGCTGACCGGCGACATCATGACCATGCCCGGCCTGCCCCGCGTTCCGGCCGCCGAGTCCATCGACATCGACGAGACCGGCCAGATCGTCGGGCTGTTCTGAATAACGTCTGACGGATTGAACCGCCAAGACGCAAGAGCGCCAAGAAAGGCAACAGAACAAACCAAGAAGACAGAACCCGCAGATTGCGCAGATGACGCAGATTAAGACATTCAAATCTGCGCCATCTGTGAAATCTGCGGTTTGTTTATCTCGATTTCTCATGGCGCTCAGAATCCGCGGTTTGCCTTATCGCGGCAACTTGCTAACCATAGGTTGCTATGGCTGCACGCGGACAGGCATTTTTTGAGCGGTTGGCCGAGCAGGTCGTCATCGGCGACGGCGCCATGGGCTCGCGCCTGTACGAGCTTGGCATGTCGCTGGGCGGCAGCAGTGATGCCCTGAACCTGGCGCGGCCCGACCTGGTGCGACAGGTCCACGAGGAATACCTGGCGGCCGGGGCGCAACTGCTGGAAACCAACACGTTTTCCGCCAACAGCGTGCGCCTGGCGGCCTTCGGGCTGGCGGAGCAGGTGGCTGCCATCAATCGCAAGGGCGTCGAGCTGGCCAAAGCGGCCGCCGGCGACAGAGCGTTTGTCAGCGGCGCGGTGGGGCCTTTGCCTGCACTGGCGGCCGGGGACAATCTGGCGCCGTTGACCGAGCAGCAGGCCCGCGCAGCTTTCCGACAGCAGATCTCCCTGCTGGCGGAGGCTGGGGTCGATGTCATCCAACTGGAAACCTTCACCGACCTGGACCAGTTGCGCTGGGCGCTGCAAGAAGCCAGGGCCTGCTGTGATCTGCCGGTGATCGCGCAGATGACGCTGCCCGACGGCCGACACGCGCCGGATGGTCACGATGCGCATGAGGCGCTGCAATCGTTGCGCGATCAGGGCGCGGATGTGGTCGGCACCAACTGCGGGCACGGCGTGTCGCGCGTGCTGCGAGCCGTGGAATACCTGGCAGCCCGCACCGATGCCCCGCTGAGCGCCTATCCCAATGCCGGTATGCCCGAGCAGGTCGATGGCCGCTTGCTCTATCTGACCACGCCCGCTTACGTGGCGGAGGCCGCGGCCCGCATGGCGGACTGCGGGGCAAATCTCATCGGCGGCTGCTGCGGCACCACGGCAGCGCACATCGCTGCCATCGCTCAGCGCCTGGGACAACGCAAACCGGCAAGGCGGGCTGCACGCATCGAGGTCAAGCCCGCACCGCAACAGGTTACCGCGGTGGCCGCACCGCCGACGCCGCCGGATTTTCTCGAGCATCGCAAGGACCGCATTCCCGTGCTGGTCGAACTGGACCCGCCCAAGACCACGGACATGGCCAAGCTGCTGGAGAGCGCCGCGGCAGTCAAGGAAGCCGGGGCCGATGCGGTGACCCTGGGCGATTCGCCGCTGGCTCAACTGCGCATGTGCGGGTTCACGGCGGGAGCGGCGGTCATGCAGCAGGTGGGCATCCCCGTGATCTGCCACCTGTCCTGCCGCGATCGCAACCTGATCGGCACGCAGGGCCTGCTGCTGGGCGCGCACGTGCAGGGCATCCGCAACGTGCTGGCGTTGACCGGAGACCCGGCCAAGGTGGGCAATCACCCCGATGCCGCCAGCGTGTATGACCTGAACAGTTTTTCGCTGATCGAGATGATCGTGCGCCTCAATCAGGGCGTTAACGCCGCGGGTCAATCCATCGGCAAGCCCACCGCCTTCCACGTGGGCGTGGCGTTCAATCCCAACAAGCGCGACATCACGCCCGAGCTTCGCCGGCTGGAGCGCAAGGTCGAGCGCGGCGCGACCTATGCCCTGACGCAGGCGGTGTTCGATGCCGCGACCATGCAGCGGGCCTGCGCGGCGGCCAGGCACCTGGGCATCCCCATTTTCGCCGGGGTGTTCCCGCTGCTGTCGGTCAATCACGCCGAGTTTCTGCACAACGAATTTCCCGGCATCACCATCTGCGACGCGGTGCGCCAGCGCATGGCCAAAGCCGCCCCGGACAAGCAGCGCATGGCAGAAGAGGGCATGGCCATTGCACGCGAGTTGATCGATGAATTCAGCCAGTGCGCTGATGGCTTGTACCTGATCCCGCCGCTGAACCGCGCCCGCGTGGCGGTGGAGTTGCTCCACCACATTCGCCGCCGCAAGCCAAGTGATGAACGCCTGAATGCCTGATTGCGTGAATATTCAGCATTCAATCAATCAAGCAATTAAGGAATCAAGGCCCCCACCCCGGCAAGTAAGTCTCTGCTATGATGGAGTGCTACAGGGAATTGAACCCTCACACAGGATGACACGATGAGCCGTTTTCCCCTTGATTCGTCGCAAATGTCGCTGCTGCCGGGTCCGCTGGGCCAGGCCATGATCCAGGCGCCGTACCAGCGCTACCGCGAGATGACCATCGATGAGCTGCTGCTGGAAAATCGCGTGATCTTCCTGGTCGGCGAGATCAATCACGCCAGCGCCACCGGCGTCATCATGCGCCTGCTGCACCTGCAGAACACCAAGCGCGGCGTGGACATCAACCTCTACGTCAACTGCCCCGGCGGCACCGTCGATGACACCATGGCCATCTACGACACCATGCAGTTTCTCGACTGCGACGTGAACACCTACTGCATCGGCAAGGCCATGAGCGGCGGGGCGGTCATTCTCGCGGCCGGGACCAAGGGCAAACGCTATGCCTTGCCCCACTCCAAGGTCATGATCCACCAGCCCTACGGTGGGATCTACGGCCAGACCACCGATGTGCAGATCCAGGCCGAGGAAATCCTCAAAACCAAGACCATGCTCATCCAGATCATGGCCAAGCACACCGGCCGGGACATCAAGCGCATCGAAGAGGACTCCGAGCGCGACAAGTTCTTCAACGCCCAGGAAGCCAAGGACTACGGCCTGGTGGACGAGGTGATCGAGAAGGCCGCCGAAGCCAAGAAGTAGGAATGTCTAATGGATGATGTCTGATCGATGATGGATGATGGATGAAGTGAAAGGCGCGGCGATCGCGCATTTCTTTTCATCATCCTTCATCCATCATCCATCAGACATCAATACGCCGACGCGGTGCGGTTGATAGCGCGCGAGGAGGAATTGGGGCTGGGCGTGCGCGAGTCGGTGTTGTACCCGGTGCCGCCTTCGAAGAAGGTCTGGGTGTTCTGGGCGACGTCGTGGATGTCGGTGCCGAAGCCTTTGACCGTGTTACATCCGGTCAGCGACAGCAGGGTCAGAAGCATGAGGGGTGCGAGCCAGCGCATGGTAGGCCTCCTGGCATAGATACAGTGGAAACAGCAGGGTTATCGGCCAGCCCCCGGAAGGAGCGTGAGCTTTTTTCGGCGATGGCTTTCGATTCTTCCGAGGGTCCGATATCATGCATCCGATGTGTGAAACCACCACTGAAACAACGGTTTTGCGCGTGTCTGTTTGTCGCCTGCCGGGCCATGAGGACGTACCCCTGCCGGACTATCAATCCGATCACGCCGCGGGCATGGACATTCACGCCGCGGTCAGCCAGCCACTGCTGATCGCCCCCGGCCAGCGCGTGCTGGTGCCCACCGGTTTCATCATGGCGGTGCCCGTGGGTTACGAGGCGCAGATTCGGCCGCGCTCGGGCCTGGCGTACAAGCACGGCCTGTCGATGCCCAATGCACCAGGCACGATCGATGCCGATTATCGCGGCGAGGTGAAAGTATTGATGGTCAACCTCGGCAGCGAGCCGGTGACCATCACCCGCGGCATGCGCATCGCCCAGATGTTGATCAAGCCCGTGCCGCGCGTGACGTGGGACGAGGTTGACCAGCTTCCCCCCACCCAGCGCGGTGAAGGCGGTTTCGGCCACACCGGCCAGCACTGAGGACGTGGGGCTGTTTCTTAACTCCCTCTCCCCTTGGGAGAGGGTTGGGGTGAGGGCCGAATTTCAACTGGTGACATTGCAAACACGCTTCAGGTGGTCCGCCCTCACCCTGCCCTCTCCCGGGGGGAGAGGGTTCTGAAACAGCTTCTTACCCGCACAGCGAACGACGGCTGGAGAATGATGCTATGATCAGGCCAATGCGCCTACCCCCCATCATTCAAGGCGGCATGGGGGCAGGCGTCTCCAACTGGACGCTTGCTCGTGCCGTGGCCATGCATGGCCAGTTCGGTGTCATCTCCGGCACCGCCCTGGATGTGGTGCTGGTGCGCCGCCTGCAACTGGGCGATCCGGGCGGGCACCTGCGGCGGGCACTGGATGCCTTTCCCGATCGGGCCCTGGCCGATCGCATTTATGAGCGCTACCACGTGCCCGGCGGCAAGGCGGCCGATCAGCCTTTCAAGAGCAAACCGATGGTGAACAACCAGCCCTCGCGCCTGGGGCTGGAGCTGCTGGTGCTGGCCAATTTCGTCGAGGTCTATCTGGCCAAGGAAGGCCACGACGGACTGGTGGGCATCAATCTGCTGGAGAAGATTCAAGCCCCCACGCTGCCCTCGCTGTACGGGGCGATCCTGGCCGGGGTCGATGCGGTCATCATGGGCGCGGGCATTCCCAAGGACATCCCCGGGTTCCTCGATCAACTGGCCCGCAACGAGCCGGCCAAACTCAAGCTGTACGTCGCTGAGACGAGCAACGGCAACGAAACGGTCTGCCACTTCGATCCGCGCGATGTGCTGAGCGTATTGCCTGGCGAGTTGAAGCGGCCGATGTTTTTTCCGGTGATTTCCTCGGTCACGCTGGGGTCCATGCTGCTGAAGCGCGCCACCGGGCGGGTGGATGGTCTGATCGTCGAGGCGCCCACGGCCGGGGGTCACAACGCCCCGCCGCGCGGCAAGCTGCAGTTGAGCGCCGGTGGTGAGCCGATCTACGGCCCGCGCGATGAGGTGGACCTCAAGGGCATCAGCGATCTGGGCGTGCCGTTCTGGCTGGCGGGTTCACGCGGCACGCCGCAGCAGTTGCGGGCTGCCCAGGAAGCCGGGGCGGTGGGCGTCCAGGTGGGAACGCTCTTCGCCTTCTGCCGGGAGTCCGGCCTGTGCGAGGATATCAAGCAGCAGGTGATTCAACTGTGCATCGAAGGCAAGGAATCCGTTTTCACCGATCCGGTTGCCTCGCCCACCGGCTTTCCCTTCAAGGTGCTGAGCCTGGAGGGCACGCACTCGCAGCAATCGGTTTACGAACAGCGCAATCGCATCTGCGACCTGGGCTACCTGCGCGAAGCTTATCAAAAAGCTGACGGCGAACTGGGTTGGCGCTGCCCGTCAGAACCGTTGGATGATTATCTGCGCAAGGGCGGCAAGCTGGAGGACACCGTCGGCCGCAAATGCCTGTGCAACGGGCTGATGGCGAACATCGGCCTGGGCCAGGTGCAGGCCATGGGTGGACAGGAACTGCCGCTTTTGACCTGCGGGGACGACACCAAGCAGATCGCCGGCATGCTGCGCGACGGGGCGACCAGTTATTCGGCAGCCCAGGCCATCGACTTCCTGCTCAGCTCTTAGCGGCTTCCGCTTCGCGCTTGCGGATCAGCCGGTTCATGAACTTGACGATCACGAACACGCTGCAGGCCACGATCAGGAATTCGATGACGATGTTGGCGAACGTGCCGATGCGAATGGCGACCTCCGGCTTGACCACGCTGCCGTCGGCGGCCAGCTCCGCCGCCTTGAGCGGGATGTTCAAGTCCTTGAAATCCACGCCCCCGATCAGCATGCCGATCGGCGGCATGATCAGGTCGTTGACGATCGACTGCACCACTTTGTTGAAGGCAGCCCCCAGGATGATGCCCACCGCCATGTCCATGGCGTTGCCCTTGACCGCGAACTCCTTGAATTCCTGAATCAGTCCCATGTGAAATCTCCTATAGAAATGGATCGCCCCCTAGGCGGACATCGGTCCGTTGGCTTACAATAGTACCATCCAGTCAGTTCCCTGGCCCCTTGACCCGGAGATAGGTGAGCAGTCGCACATGAACCCACGCCGACCCCGCTTCCAAGGCCGCCCCGGCGGCTACGGCCGACCCCGTCAGCAGCGCCGCGGCAACGCGCCGCCCATCTTCTTGGGTGAGCCTTCGCCTTCCCTGGGCAAGATCAACGCCATGAACATGGCCAAGCTGGAAGCCAAGATCGCCTCCATCGACCAGGAGGTGGCGCGGCTGACCCAGCGTCTTGAGAAGCTCAAGCAGTATCACACGCCGCCGCAAGCCAAGATGAAAGCCATCGCCGAGCTGCTGGATCGCCTGGGCGCCTTGCGCAAAGCCGCCGCCGATCGCCTGGCCGGCAAGGCCCAGCGCAAAGCAGCCCGCGAACAGCGCGGGCGCTAGATTGCGTCCCAGTTTTCTTTAACGGGGTGCCACGGCCGCGCGTCGGCCGTGCGATGTGTCATGCACTGCCGCACGCGACAGTGGCACCCGATGGCATGCAACAAAACTTCGACACACGAACTACGGATACGCTTCCGACTGCGCGATCAGTTCCGCCATGGTCTTGCCCGTCTGGGCCTGAAGCTGGCGATCGATGGCGCCCACGTCGCGTTCCCAGGCGGCGTGAGTGTCGTTGTACGCCACCGGGATGCCGTGGTTGTCGAAGTGGTTCGGCTTGCCAAACAACGCGATCTTGCTCCTGTCCAAATCTTCTTCCAGACCCGGCACAACGACAAATGCGCTGTGGGCACAGACCCATGCTCGCTGCTGATCCGGCGGCAACGTGTCAAAGTTGCCGGGCGGGGCATTGTTGCTCAGCGGTGAAATGAGGTACTCCGCGGTGATGAAGCTCTGCTCTACCAATGTCCAGACGTGGTCCGGTAGCGGCAGGTTCCCGGTTTGTGGATTCGCTTGCTGACCTTGGGCCCACATGAGCATGGATTGCTGGATGCCGCGGGCTTGTGTGTTGGCCTGCATCTGCCGGGCGGTCGTGCGGGCCGCGCCAAGGGCCGGCAGCATGATGCCGATCATCAGCGGCACAATCATCAGCGGCCCGACCACCAGCGTGATCGCGTTGATTACCACGCCGGCGATGGCGAAACCCTGACCCTGTCCCGGCCGGCCCGGCTTGCCGATCTGAGCCAGCGCCACGATGCCCAGGATCAAACCCAGCACCGCCACCGGCAAGCCCAGCAGCACGCAGGCGCTGATCAGCCCCACGATGCCCAGCACCACCGACCAGATCGCCATGCGCGAGGTCGCGCCTTGCAGGTTCGCTTCGAAAGATTCGTTCATGTCAGCCCCCTTTGTATGAAGGTGTCCGCTCATCATAACAACACAGCCGCCTCGCGCTGTGAGGCACGGGGCGGTTGCGTGTTCAGGGAGAGACGATGGCGTCTCGCTTGCGGTTACTGTAACAGGGACAGCACGCTGGAGGCCTGGTTGTTGGCGATGGCCAACGTTGATGTGCCGGCCTGCTGGAGAATCTGGGCTCGTGTCAGGGAGCTGGTTTCCTCAGCGAAGTCCGCGTCGCGGATCTGGCTCTCGGAGGCGGTCAGGTTCTCCAGGGCGATCTGCGTCGAGCGCAGCGTGGTCTGCAGGGTGTTCTTCTCGAATGCGCCCAGTCGGCCGCGCAGGGTGGTGATCTGATCGATGGCCGCGTCGATGATGTCGCCGGCCTCGCGGGCCTTGCCGGTCAGCAGCGAGTTGTCGCCGCCGGTGACAATGGAGTTGAGGAACCCGATGGCGCGGGTGCCCAGGTGGCTGGCGGCCACGGACTGGATGCCGAAGCCGACCTGCTGGGAGCTGCTGATTTCGGGGCCGATCTGGTAGGTGGCCCCGCCGCCGGTGATGGAGAAGGCGTAGGGCGTGTTGAGCGTCTGGGCGGCGGCGCTGGTGAGCGTCATGTTGATGTTGAGGGTGGTGGTCTTGAGGCTGACATCCAGGCCGTCGCCGATGGCCAGGTTGCCGTTGACCAGGGCGAGCACGTCCTCGCCGATGTCGCGGGCGACGGCCGAGCCGCCCTGGGCGTCAAAGGTCTGGAAGAAGCTGCCGCCATCCATCTTGCGCACGCTGACGAAGCTGTCGGAGCCGTAGGCGGTGGAGGTCAGGATCATGCCGGAGGTCTGATCGGCGGCATCGACCAGGGAGGCGGAGACGCCGGTGGCGTCGGCGGTGGTGTTGATGGCGGCGACGACGGCCGAGAGAGCGGTGCCGGAGACGAACTCGAACACCTGTACGCCGTAGTTGCCCTGGACCTCGACGGTGACGCTGGAGAGCAGTGCCCCGGTGGAGCCGGCCGTGTTGCCGGAGATGAAAAGCTGGGCGGTTTCAGCGCTGTTGAGCACTTCGACGGTGACAGGGATGGAGTCGTTGGTGCCGAAATTGGCCCCGTTAATCCGCACATCGCTGATCTGCGAGGTGTCCAGCCCGCTGGTCAGGTAGTCGAGCGAGCCGTTGAGCAGCTTGAGGCCGGCAAAGCTGGCGGTGTTGCTGATGCGGGTGATGGACTCGACCGCCGAGTCGATCTGCAACTGGTTGGCTTCGATCTCCTGTTCGCTGAAGGCGCCGGTGTTGGCGGCCTCGATGGTCAGGCTCTTGATCGAGACCAGCAGGGTGTTGATCTCCTGCAGGGCCGCCTCGGTGGTGGCGATGACGTTGCTGGCCCGCTCGATGTTGTCGATGGCCTGGTTGACGCCGGAAATCTCCGTGCGCAATCGTTCGGAGACGATCAGCCCGGCCGGGTCATCGGCGCCGCGGTTGATCTTCAGGCCGGTGCTCAGGCGCAGAAGCGACTGCGACACGTCCAGGTTGGACTTGTTGAGGTTGTGCTGGGCGATGAGGGCTGAGACGTTGGTGTTGATTCTGGTCATGACAATCTTCCCTGACTGTCGCATCCGTGCTCACAAACGACACGGGCGGGTCCTTGATTCCCTGATGCCTTGATTGCTTGAATATTCAGGCATTCACACATTCAGGCATTCATCCACTGCACGACTTCCGGGGGCGGGGGGTTAGGGTTTGCGATTCGGTTTATCATCAGCGGGCTTGCCGTTGCCATTGGCCCGCAAGTGGTTGTCGGCGGCATCCAGATCGTCGGCGCGGATGTCGGTGGCGGCGGCGGCGTTCTCGCGGCGGATCGCTTCATAGACTTCCTTGCGATGCACCTGCACGCTGCGCGGGGCGCTGATGCCCAGGCGCACCTTGTCGCCCCGAATGTCCACGACGGTGATCTCAATCTCATCACCGATCATGATCGTTTCGTCGCGCTGACGGGAAAGCACCAGCATGCCTTGGCGGCTCCTTCCTTGGAGATCCGAACGTCGCTTCCGCGTTGCGTCCCTGCTTACGCTGAAACTGCCTGCACCCGCTGCGGCAGCTCGATCAGCGGCACGCGGGTGGTGAAGCGGCGGTCACTGAGCACCATCTGCTCGCCGCTGCGTTGGGCCACGTTGACCACCAGCGGGCCCTGAAGGTTGCCGGTGAGCACCTGGTTGCGCTTGTTGACGACCACGAATACCTGGGCCTCGTCCAGCGAGGCCAGACCCATCTCCGCCATCTGTTCGCGGCCGATGGGCACCTTGTAGGTGGGCACGAACAGGCTGGGATCGGTCACCACGAACGCCAGGTCTTCCACGTCGATCGATTGCAGCCACCAGAAATAGCTGTCCTGGCCGGCCTCAATCAGGACGAAGTCCCGATACTTGGGGAAGCCCAGCAGGCCTTTGGCGAAATGAATGACCCGCTGCTCGTTGACCTGGATCTGTCCGAAACGCGAGGTGTTGATCCACATGACCAAGTCCTCTTTCCGCGGCCGATTCGTCCTGCATCATGGACCCCTGCATTCCGGTCACTTCCGGGGGCGGGGGTGACGGCATCCTGCCGTCGGCGCCGGGTGGCGAGGTCGGCCGGTGCCGCTCACCTCAGCGCAAGTCCTGCGCGTTCTAGCGCAAAAAATCCATCAGACTCAACTGCAGGTTGTAGGCTCCCGCCTGAAGGCTGGCCTGCAACTGCGTCTGCAGTTGGGAAAACCGCGTGATCACTTGCGTCAGGTCCGCGTCCTGGATTTCGCTGAGCATGGCTTTCTCAGAGATTTTCATTTCCGCTGACCTTTCCTGTTCATCCTGCACTCTTCGACTCTCGACGCCCACGATGGCTCGTGCCACGGTCAGGTCGTCCAGGTCATCTTCCAACCTGCTACCAGCAAGGGTGATGCCAGACTCGTTGTTATTGGTCAGTGCGTCACGCAAATCCATCAGATCGGTGAACAGATTCCGCACGCGAACCTGTGCCTGGTCCGCGCTGGTCATGCTGGCGGCCGCCCCGGCGTTCTGGGCGATGCCCAACTGCGTGGCCACCAGGCTCGTGCCGGCATCGCGCACCACGAACTCCGATGCGCCGACCGTGTTGTCGGTAAAGGTCAGCCCGTTGCCCGTGCTCGCCAGCGCTACGTCGAAGTCCACGCCCACCGTCAGCCCCGCGCCGGTCGCGGCCGCCTGAATCGCGCTGATCAGATCGCTGACCGTGGTCAGGCCCGTGGCGTCGATGCTGAACGTGGTTCCATCGTGCAACTGAATTTCGAAGTCGTCTTGGCCGTCCACCGGCTCCATGCCCAAGCCATCGCGGAAGTCGGACAGCAGCGTGCTGGCGCCGTAGGTGCGGATGCCCAGATCCTCAGCCGTGCTGCCGCCGTTCTCGCCCACCGACAGGCTGATGCCGCTGACTTCGGTGACCAGATTCAGTCCGTCGCCGCCCGTGTTGATCTCCAGGCGCAGGCCCAGGTTCAGGCCCTTGATGACCTTGATCATGTCGCCCACGGTGGTGGCGGTGGAGAAGTCAGCCGTCGCGGTGGTCTGGCCCTGCGTGATCTGCAGGCCGCCGGCGAAATCGACCGCAGCGCCCAGGTCGGCCAGCAGCGTGTGCTCGCTGAGTCGGATGTTCAACCCGTCGCCGACATCCGCCACGCCGCCGGTGGAGGTCAGGCCGTCGATGCCCAGGTCGCTGGCGGTGCGGGCGCTGCCGATCTCGCTGATGGTGATGGTGTTGGCGCCCAAACCGGTGATTGCGAAGCCTTCGCCGCTGTAGCTGAGTGTGCCGGCCCCGACGGCGACGCTGTCGATGGCATCGTTGATGCGGGTGACCACGTCGCCGAGGGTGTCGGCATCGGACAGATCGACAGTGACGTCGGTGCCGTTGACGTTGACGTTCAACGTGCCCAGGCTGATGCCGGTGCCCGCCGCGCCGTCGCTGTCAGCCAGGCGCACGGTGGCTGAGGCCTGGGGGTCCAGATCGACGTCGCCCTGCACGCGGGTGGACAGGGCGCCGAAGGCATCCAGGCCGTTGCTGGTGAAGACTTGTGAACTGAGTCGCCCGACGTCAGCGGTGAGGCTTCTGGTCGAGCCGTTGTATCGGATGCCGCCGAGGAATTCCTCGAAGACCTGCTTTCCATTGAGGGCGCCGGCTGTGCCCGCGAACAGGGGCAGGCCGTTGAGCTGGCGATTGGCGATGTCGATCAGGGCCTCGATCTGCGAATCGACCACCACCGCCTGTTCCTGGCGGGTCTTGGCGTCAGAGCCGACACCGATCTGGGACAGGGCGATGGTCTTGGCCTCCAGCGTGACATCGGTGGCGTCGCTGAGGGCGGCATCGACATTGTTGAGATTAGACAAAGCGTTGCTGAGATTACGATCCGTCTGTTCGCGGGCCGACAGGGCGTTTTTGAGAAACAGAATGGAAGAGACCTTGGAAGGATCATCCGAAGGGCTTGACAGCAGCTTGCCGGTGGTCATCTGCTTCTGCGCGTCGAACAGGTCGAGCTGCGTCTGGCGCAGACGGTTGAGCAACTGCTGATTCATCATCAGCGAGGACGTGCGGGCGAAGACGGAGGAGATGGTGGACATTGGGTTAGGCTTGAGGCTTGAGGCATGAGGCTTGAGGGTTGAAGATCGAGGTTCAGGCTCAGGCCTCAAGCCTCACCCCTCCTACACCATGTTCAACAAGGTCTGCATCAGTTCATCCACGACGCTGATAAAACGGGCGCTGGCCTGGAAGGCTCGCTGGGCCTGCAGGAGGCTGATTGTTTCCTCCTCGGCATTGACACCGCTGATCGACTGCTGCTGGGCCTGCAGGTTCTCGCGCACCACGCGGCTGGCGTTGTAGGAACTGCCCGCCCCGGCCAGGCGCACCGCGAAATCCTCCACGTGCCGCGCCCAGTAATCGGTCAGGCTGAACCCGTTCAGTTCGCTGACGCCGCTGTCACGCAGGCCGGCAATGGCCAACGCATTGCTGTTGTCGCCCAGCTCACCGGTGCCCGAGGCGGCCAGCAGGGTGGGATCGGTCCGCACCACGCTGCTGATGTCGATGTCGGAAGCATCAGCCCCGGTGAAGAAACCGTTGAGGCCCAGGGCTGCCAGCGCGCCGCTGGTGTCATCGCTGAAGCTGAAGGTGAAATCGTCGGAGTCGGCGCTGATGCTGAGTCGGCCGTCCGCGGTGACGGTGGCGCTGATGTCACCGACCGCATCGAGTGCCGCAGCCAGGCTGCTCAGCGTGGTGTCACTTCCGGGGCCAATGCCGTCGAGATCGATGTTGATCGTGGTGGCGTCGCTGATGCCGGTGGATTTCTGCGTGACGCGGATGACGAACGAGCCGTGGCCGGGGATAAAGTCCAGCCCGGTGGCATCGGCGTCGGTCAGGGCAGCCGTGCTGTCGAGCACCTGGTAACTGCCGCTGACACTGCTGAAACCTTCGAGGCCCTGGCCCTGGCTGTGCAGGCGGTTGACCTGGTAGATCAACTGCCCGGCGAAAGTGTCGAGCGTGTCCAGCGCGTCCTGTAGATCGCTCTGTCGAAACTCGACGATCGCGCCCAACTGCCCGGTGCTGATGTCCAGCGGCGATTGATCGGAGGCCAGCACCAGGCTGATCTGCGACTCACCGTTCACCTCGTCGGTGCGCAGCTCGACCCCGCGATTGACGGTGCCCAGCACGATGGGGATGGAGCCGACATAGACATCGACCGCGCCGTTGCTCTGCTCGACGGTCGATACGTCCAGATACTGGGCCAGTTCCTGCAGCACGCCGTCGCGCTGATCGCGCAGTGCCGCCGCGTTGCCGGCCGAGCCTTCCTGCAGCGAGATGCGACGGTTCAGGTCGGCGATCTGATCGCACAGATCGTTGACGTGTACGGCCGCGGCGCCGGCTGCCTGGTCAGCCTGAGCGCGCAGCGTGCCCAGCTCGGCCCGCATGTCGCTGATGTAGTTGGCCAGCGTCGCGCCTTCCTGCAGCACCAGCGTGCGCAGGCTCAGGTCCTGCGGATTGTTGGCAAGCTGCGACCAGGCGTTGAAGAACTTGCTCAATCGCGTGGACAGATCGACGTCGGAAAATTCGTTCTGAATGGTTTCGATCTGGCGCAGCAGCTCCTGGCGGGCGAGCTGGCCGGACTCATCGGTGATCGAAGCGCGCAGGCGGGCTTCCAGGGCCTCGTCGGTGATGCGGGTGATGGCCTCGATGCCCACGCCGCTGCCCAGGGTCAGGCCGATGCCGATGTTCTGTCCGGGCAGGGCGACCTGATCGACGCGTTGGCGGTGATAGCCGTCAGTGGACAGGTTGGCCAGGTTGTTGCCCGCCACCTGCAGGGCGACCTGACTGGTCAGCAGCCCCGTGCGTCCGACTTGTAATGCGCCATTCAGTCCCATGATCTAAAACTCGAAACTTGAAACTTGAAACTTGAAACTTGAAACTGATTCACGCCACCAGATTGATCGAACCGACCGCGATGGCTTTGGGCCGCGGCGTTTCACCGCGCTGGCCGTAGGCTGCACCGCCGGCCGCGAAGCCGTTGACCGTGCGCACCAGGCCCTGCACGTGACGCAGCAATGTCTCGGTGGCCTTGCGGGCGACGGATGTCTGCTCCTTGACCTGCCCGATGCGGTCGCGCAGCAACTGCCGCTTGGTCAGCAGTCGCGTACGGGCCGGCTCGGGCAGCTTCATGGCCAGGTCGCGCAGCGCCAGCGGCGCCGCCGCGTTCGGATCGACCAGCAGCGTCAGGCGGGCCACCAGTTCCTGGCGGCTCTTTTCCAGCTCGCTGATCATTTGCACTTTTTCGTTTTCCAACTTGCACAGCTCGATCATGCCCGCGTTGTCTGCCGCTGCCAGGGCGGCCCGCTTGCGCTGCAGCAACTCCAGCAGGGCTGCGTGCAGTTCGTAGGACTGCTGCAACACCTTCTCGATGCCGCCGACCAGAGGTTCGAGGCGCGGATCAACCATGCACGTCCACCTTTCCACCCCCGGAAGCACCCGCGGAAGCCCACGGATTGAACCCGTGGGCTTCACCTGCGAACTGCTGGTAAATGCTTTCCACGATGGGCAGGCTGGTGCGCTGGGCGATGCGGTCGGCCAGCATGGTGGTCAACTGCTGATTGAAAACCTTTTCCCCGAATCCGCCGTGGAAAAGCTCGCTGCGGAACGGGTCCTTCTGCAGTTCGCTCATCAGGGGCCCGATCAGCGAAGTGGCCACGAACTGCTCCGCCGCTTGCCGCAGTTTTTCTTTGCCGCCCAGGGCCGCTGCGAACGGGGCGGACTCAGGCTGCAGGCCGCGGATCAGGTCCGTGGTCTGCGCGGTCAGCGTGTTGTCGATCGCGGCAAGTTGCATGCTCATTCCAGAATCAACTGTGCGTGCAGGTAGCCCGCCTCGTGCATGGCCTTGAGGATTTCGATGCGGTCCTGGGCCTCGACCTTGAGCAGGTTGAAAGCAGCTTCCAGGTCCGCCAGCCGGGCGCCACCGCGTTTGGATGGATCCAGCGGCACGAAGTTCTGCTCTGTCACTTGCGGGTTGAAGGCGGTCGGCTCGGGGGCCGGGGTCAGCAGCGTGATGGTCAGTCCCTGGTGGGAGATCAGCGTGGGCGAGATTTCCACGTCGCCGCCGATGACGATGGTGCCGGTGCGCTGATTGATGACGACCTTGGCGGCATTGGCGACGCTGGAGGGATGGATGTAGTGGTTGAGGATGGAGCTGACGAACGCGGCCGGATCCTGGCGGCTGTGGCCGGGCACCAGCACGATGACGTTCTTCTGATCCAGGGCCCGGGCCACCGGCTCGGAGCCGTCGAGCGTGAAGATGCTGTTGATTTCATCTGAGATGTTCTTGGCTGCGCTCCAGGAAGCGATCGAATCATCGAGCACCAGCGTCAGCCGCCCGGCGTTGTCCATCAGTTGCGTGAAGTTGTCCGCCACCATCTGAGCCCCGCCGTCCACCTTGGCGGTGGTGGGGATGGCGTCGTCTTCGATGACCACCGCGCCCTCGGCCACGGCGAACAGGCGCTGGGCGTTCTTGTTGGGCGTAAACAGCGGCGTGAACACCAGCCGCCCGCCGCGCAGGCTCTTGCACGCACCGGCCGTGGCCAGGTGCACATCGAGTCGATCGCCCTCGCGCACGCCGGTGTCCGGCAGGCGGCAGGAGACATAGACCACCGCGACGTTCTTGGCGTCCTTGAGCTCGTCAGCGGTGACGGTGGCGTCCTGCATGTTGGCCAGCATTTGCTTGAGAGCCTTCATGGCCGGTGCGTACTTGCCGCCGTCGCCGGTGCCGTTGAGGCCGACGACCAGTCCGACGCCGGTGATGGTGCCGCCCTCGGAGCCTTTGAGGCGCACGACGTCTTCGATCTTCAGCGCGAAAGCGGGAGAGGCGAAAAGAATAGGCACCAAGGCACCGAGGAGGAAGGCACCAAGGCACCAAGGCATCGAGGGACCGAGGGATTGACCATGCGACCGCAAGCACGACCCTTGGTGCCTTGGTGCCTTGGTGCCTCGGTGCCTTCGCTTTCGCCTTCTTACTTCAATCTTCATATCCGCCTCACTTAAAACGCGAACAGGAAATCGAACACGCGGGTCAAAATGCCGGGCTTGGTGGCCTTGCGCAGGTCGCCCTCGTGCTTCTTGACCAGGTTCAGGTCGTAAAAGTTGGTCGAGAGCACGGTGTTGTCGGCATCGACGTCCTCAGCCCGGCAGGTGCCGGTGAGCACCAGCGAGAGCGTTTCCTTGTCGGACTGGATGAACTTGCGGGCTTCGAGCACCAGCGTACCGTTGGGCTTGACGTCGATGACGCGGGCGGCCAGGCGGCTGGAGATTTCGTTCTTGGTCGAGTATTCGCCGTCGCCTTCGAACTTCTTGTTGAAGGTGATGCCCAGCTTGGGCGGATTGGTGTTGGCTGAACCCTGCAACTGGAACTGAAGCAGTTTCATCAGGTCGAGGTTGGGAAAGTCGCTGATTTCGCCTTTGTAGTCGCTCTTTTTCTCGGTGTTGAGCGTGGACTCGAAATCGGTGACCGTCGATTCGCGGACGATGATGGTTACAAGATCGTTGACGGCGAAGAAGCGCGGCTCGGCCAGGTCCACGGCCGTAATGCTGAACGCCGCCACCGCCGCGGGTAACCGGTCCTGGCGCATGGCATCAGGTCGCTGCATGGCGGCATAGGGCGAAGCCTGCGGCTCGACCTGAAGATACAGCGACGAGGACTGGGCCCACGCGCTGTCAGCCGTGACGATCAACAGAATGTAAAGGCAAATGGGCGTGAGTTTCATGGCATGGCCAAGGTGGTGTCAGCGTTGAGCGTCAGCGTGGCCTGGCGCAGGCCGGTGACGGATGCGGAAAATTCCTCGCGGCTGCGCTCGTTGCGCAGGCGGATGGTTTCGTTCATGGCCCCGTCCTGCACAGCCCGGGCGGTGGTGCGGATGACCAGGTTGCCGCTGATGCAGCGAACCATGACCAGCTCGCCGCGCTTGATCAGCACAGCCGAGCGCACGTCTTCGTTCACAATGGTCTGGCCCGCACGCAGTTGCCTGGCTGCGGTCTGACCCAGCAGCAGGTCGGGATCCTCCAGCGGCTGCACGTTGGCGTCATCGAGCAGAATCTGGCGCACCTCGCAGTTGCCGGACGTGAAGCTCTGGCCGCGCTCGACGGCCGTCGCGGCGACCACCGCCAGCAGGCGCTTACTCACGTCCGCAGCGATGGTGAACTGCTCGACCACCTGGTCCAGCTCGTAACGGCGCACCCGCAGCAGCAGGCGACCGAGGCCGTTCTGCGTATGCGGCTCGACCTCGTAGCGCTGGCCGAAGATCGTGCGCTTGAGCTGCTCGTCGTCGCGCTGGTCGAAATTGATCTGCAACTGGTCACTTGAAGCCCCAGCCATGCGCTCGATGCGTTCGATCAGCAGATCACGCAACGTCATGCGACTGTTCAGCGTCACTTCGTCACGCGGATTGCTCACCCCCCCCGGAAGTGAAGCATCAGAAACAGCAACAGACGGTTCAGCCTCCGGGATCACCACCCGGCAGGCGGCGTAGCCACACAGAGAAACATCAGCCCAGTTGATTTTGCGCTGCTCCAAAGCCCGGCGGACGGTGTCCAGCGTCACGGTCGTACGATTCTGCTGATCCGTCATCGTGGCGACCACGGTGTCCGACAGGGCCTGGGCCAAAACACCATCCAGTTCGGCGATCTGGCCCAGCGTGATGCTGCCGCCGCGCGCGACCGCCTGATCGTTGAGGCGGATCGAATCGCCGTGGGCTGCGATGGCACAGCCGATGACTGCCGCCCCGATCAGGAATAATGCGATTCGCCTGAGAAAATCCCAGGCAGTAGGCAGCAGGCAGTAGGCAGTAGGTTTTGTTGTCATCGGTTTTGCTCGCATTTCCTAACCCTGCTTCCTATTCCCTACTCCCTACTCCCTACCTTCTCAAATTGCTGACCACCTGGAGCACTTCGTCTGCGGCTTGGATCGTCTGGCTGTTCATCTCGAAAGCGCGCTGGGTCTTGATCAGCGAGATCAATTCCTCGACGGGGTTGACGTTGGAGCCTTCCAGGTGATTCTGGAGGATGGTGCCCAGGCTGCCCTCACCGGGGTTGCCTTCGACCGGAGGGCCGGACGCCGCCGACTCAACCCACAGGTTGCCGCCGATCTGTCGCAGGCCGGAGGGATTGACGAAGCTGGCCAGTTGAATCTGCCCGATCTCAGTCAGTTCGGTTTCGCCGCCCAGCAGCACGGAGACGGTGCCGTCAGCACTGATGTTGATGGTGGTGGCGTCTTCCGGAATGGTGATTGGCGGCTCGAGTCGCGGGCCGTCACTGTTGCCCAGGACGATTTCGCCGTCACGGTTGGTGAAGAAGTTGCCGCTGCGGGTGTATCCGACGTCGCCCTGGCTGTCGAGGATGTCAACCTGGAAGAATCCGTTGCCCTGGATCATCAGGTCGAGGTCCTGGCCGGTGGGCACGGTGGGGCCCTGCTCAAAGCTGGCCTGGGTGTTGGCGATCTTGGTGCCGAGTCCGACGAACAAACCGGCGGGCCGCTGATCACCGTTGGCGTTTTCGACGCCGGGCTGTTCCTTTTCCTGGTAGATCAGGTCCTGGAAGTTGCTGCGCAGGGTCTTGAAGCCGGTGGTGTTGACGTTGGCCAGGTTGTTGGAGATCACGTCGATGGCCGTGGACATGGCCGACAGGCCGGTGGACGCCGAGTGCAGTGCGACAATGGCCATGATTTCAGTTCCGGGTATCGGGTTTCGGGTATCGGGTATCGGGTTCTTTCTAAGCCACGCGGCCGAGCGTGTTGACCGCGCGGTCCATCAGGGTGTCGAAGTAGCTCATCAACTGGGCGCTGCCGGTGGCGGCGCGGGTGGCGGCGATCATCTTGACCATGGTCTTGACCGGGTCGGCGGCGCTGGATTCCAAAGCGCCGGTCTGCACCTGCGGGCTTTGCTCGATGCGGCGCGGGTCAGCGCCTTGGAAAGCGAACTGGTTGGCGCCCGCCTTGTGCAACTGCGACAGGTCCGCCACGCGGGCCACCTGAAGCTGGGCCAATGGCTCACCATCAATGGTCACCTGTCCGCTGCCGCTGATGGCGACGTCGCCTTCATCCGGCAGGCGAATGGGCTGATCGTCGATATCGAGCACGAACTGGCCGGACTGATTGACCAGTAGGCCCTCGGCATTGCGGGTGAAGTTGCCGTCACGGGTCAGGCGCACCGAGGTCTGGCCGGTCTTTTCATGGGTGTGCTGGACCGCGAAGAAGCAATCGCGCTGCGGCAGTGCGACGTCCAGGTCGTTGCCTGTTGGCTGGAACGAGCCGACGGCAAAATCGATCGATTGCGGCCCGGCAAACACGCCGCCCCCGAGTTGATCGAGCAGTCGATCGGAGAACCGCATGCCCAGTTGATCTTCGATGCGTTCGATGGGTCGCTGGGTCAACGCAGGCTGGTCCGGCTTGAAGCCGGTGGTCTGCACGTTGGCCAGGTTGTTGGCAAAGACGTCCTGGCGGTACAGATTGGTCAGGACGCCGGAGGCCGACAGGTACAGCCCGTAGTTCATCGCCGCACCTCCCTGTGCGCCGAAGGATCGCGGCAAGCGACGTTCACGAGCGTCCGGTCAGCGAGGCCAGCCAGTCCTTTGGCCGGTCCGGAAGATTCCTGCAGTCGAGCGGCCGCAGCCAACCGGCTCCAGCGCAGGATGGCCGCACCCACCTCAGCGCGGTCCTCACCCAGCAGCGTCAGCCAGTTGGTTTTTTCCGTCGGTCGCATCATCGTTCATGGCACCGCCTGCGGCGTACACCGACACCGCCGACCCCTTCGACGCAACCGCGATGCCAGTGGGGAAAATCCGAGCAAAAGGGCGATGGCGGAGGCGGAAAGATTGATGCAAGTGATGCGGTATCAATTGGTTAAAAATGGTCACGCCTGGGCGACGATCGTTGTTCACCCCGTCTTGATAGTTTAAGAATCCTTCCGAGGTCCGGCGCAGGAATCACAACAGCGGCGCAAGAACTGCGCGGATGGATGATGTCTCGGCCGCTTGCGGCTTCACGGAACCGTCCGTTGGCAGTTGAGTCCCGCGAAGCCGCAAGCGGCCAGCGCGGTTACGCGCGCATCGACTCGGGATCGATCCCCTGTTCGGCGCACCATCGGTGATAAGCGGATGGCACCACTTCGCTCGGCTTGATCTCGCTGCGACCGCCCCAGAACACGTTGGTGTAGCTCACCTCGATGCCCGCTTGCGCCAGGTGACGGTCGATGGCGGCTTTGTGAGCCAGCAGCCAGTCGCGGTCGGTGCCGTGGGCGACGCCCATGATGTTGACCTGATTGAAGCGCGGCCCGCCATCTCGCCAATACGCATGCGTCATCACCGGATGCCGGCCGACCTCGATGCCCGCTTCCATCTCGCGGCCAGGCGGCACCGCCCAGTGAAACAGCGCGTTGTAGCGAGTCACCGTGCTGCCGTCGCTCAACTTCTTGACGTGTTCAAGGAACGTGGAGAACCGCCCCACGATGCCGCGCTGACTCAACTGCTCTGCCGCATCGAAAAACGCCTCCAGCGTCACGCCCGCTTCATCCGCACGCGGCTTCCACAGATCGACGCCCATCCGCAACTCGTCCGCCGCGAACTCACGCTTCAATGCCTCCAGCACCTGCCACTCGGCGTCGCTCAGTTGCTCAACACGAACGTCCAGCACGCGCGTCGGCTTCTGCGACCGTGTGCCCGGCTCCAAGGACCGGCGACGCAGGTGCCCCACGCCCAGGGCGAACACCTTTTTTGCGGGCATCACGGCGAAATCCTCCGCGCCGGTGCGCTGCGCCAGGTATTGACAGTGCTTTTGCAGCGAAAAACCCGCGGGAACCTTCAATGTCGTCCACAGCCTGAATTCACTGCCCGGACACTGGCGATCGGTCGAACGGATCACCACGTGCCCGCTGAAAGGGTCCACCCGGAAGAAGAAATCAAAAGCCTCATCGACCTTTTCAGGTTCAATCTTCCACGCCACCAGCGCTCCGGGAGCCAGGCTGGTGGTCAGCAGCGTCTGGCGCACGCGGCGAATGACGCCTGCGCTGAGCATGGCCCCGATGCGTTCGAGCACCACCTCCGCCGGCACACCGCTGCGCTGGGCGATGCAGCCGATCGGATCGCGCTGGAAGCCGTCGATTTTGTCTTCGCTGATCGCCAGGATGCTGGCGTTGATCGGGTCGTCAATCGAGATGGGAACCGACGCCTGATTCATGCGCTCGGCCCAAGATGGTTGTTGCCCTCGCCATTGGCCGGCTGCTGTTCCCAGGGTTGCTCGCCTTCCGGGGGCGGGGGCACTTCCGGGTGCGAAGCGGATTTCATCAGCGGTTGCCCCTGGCGTCCACCGGCCGCCTTGACGATGCCCACGAACAGATCGTGATCGCCCTCCACGTCCAGATGCCGGATCACCTCGCATTCCATGTAGGAAAGCGACTGGCTGAGCACCGGCACCCGTGGCAGCAATCCGCTGGTCAGTTCCAGTCCCAGGAACGGATCTTCGCCATGCGCCGAATCGTTGCCGAACTTGCGCCGCAGCAGCTTGTCGTCAGCCGCCAACTGGCACAGCCCGAAGTGCCGCGATTCGCTGATCAGGGGCATGATGGGGTCGCCCTTGCTCACCGCCACGCTCACCAGGGGCGGATTGTTGCTCACCTTCTGCACGAAGCTGACCAGCGAACCCAGTCGATGATCCTCGTGCTCAGCGGTCAGCACGAACATACCCGCCGGCAGGCGAGCGAAGGCCTTAACGATGGCTGCTTTCACCTCACGACTCATCAGTCCATTCCTTACTGGCGTTGGATTGTCCCATGAAGATAGGGCATGCAGCCCCGCATGTAAAAACGAGCCTCACAATCGCGGATATCTGCCGGTGCATGGCACGCCACGCGGGAACAATAAACCCGAAATACAAAACCCGAAACACGAAACCTGAAACTCGAAATAATCTCAAAACTCGAATGGGGGAAAAGCGGCACCCGGTGAACTTTGAGGTTTCGGGTTTATTTCGAGTTTCGAGTTTCGAATTTCGAGTTTCTCAACCCGAGACTTGCCAACCCACGCAGGACGTCATGCCTCGATGTCTGCCGCTGCGGCAAATCTGCTCTGCCGCTTTCATCCTGTACCATGTCCTGATCATGAATTACCGCGCAGTGATCTTTGATCTCGACGGCACGCTGGCTGACACACTGGCGGACATCGCAGCCGCCGCCAACAACATGCGGGCATCCTTCGGCCGGCCCGCGATGGCGGTGGATGACTATCGCCTGATCGTGGGCCAGGGCGTGCATTACCTGGTCGAGCATGCCCTGGGCGATTCACCGGATGTTGACAGCATCGAGCGCGGGGCTGAGATGATCCGCAACTGGTACCTGCGCGGCCACGTGCTGACAAAGCCATACCCCGGCATTCCCGATATGCTCGATGCCCTGACGCGACGCAAGCTGAAACTCGCGGTGCTGACCAACAAGCCCGACGAACCGGCCGCCGTGCTGCTGGCCGAGAAGTTCGCCCGCTGGCGTTTCGACGTGCTGCGCGGAGCCCGCGAGGGTGAGCCGATCAAGCCCGATCCCTCCTGCGTGCAGAAGGTGCTGGCGGAATTGAACGTGCCGGCCGCCGAATGTCTCTACGTCGGCGACACGGCCGTGGACATGCAGACCGGCAAGGGCGCCAAGCTGTTCACCGTGGGCGTGACCTGGGGCTTCCGCCAGGAACGTGAACTGCGCGACAACCACGCCGACGCCATCATCCATCAGCCCATGCAACTGTTGGAGTTGATCGACGCCTGACCGATCAACACATGCATCAATCGGTCAATCCACGCTGAACATGGCCTCGACGTTCTGCGGCGGCGTGCCGTGCACGATGGCATTGGAGCAGCCGTGGAAATAGCCGACGCCTTGGGATTCTTCCAGGATTTGCCTGCACTGCTGGCGCACCTGCTCGGCCGTGCCGCGATGCAGCAGGGATGAAGAGACGTTGCCCCAGATCACCAGTCTGGGAAAGCGCTGCCGCAGGGCGCCGACGGTCATGCCCGCATCGCGATCGGTTTCGCCGTAACCGGGGCAGCCCGCATCGGCGAAGATCATGTCCGCCAGCAGCCAGAGATTGCCGTCGGTGCGGAAGACGTAGTGGATGCCCATGTCATTGAGCGCGTTCATCGCTTGGCGCAGGGCTGGCAGCATGACCTGTCGGAAGCTGGCCGGCGAATACATCGGGCCGGTGCTCCCCGCCAGGTCGCCGCCGCCGAGCATGACCGATGACACGCCGCTGGCCTTGATCTGCCGGCCGAACTCGATGGCCGTGTCCGCCTGCTGCATGGTGCTGTTCAGCATGCTGGCCGGATCTTCCGCCAGGCGCAGCAGGTCATCGGGATGAAGCCCGATCCCGATGCCGCCTGCTGGAATCACGTTGAAACACCCGCTGCACAGGCGGCGATGAAAATCCAGCATCGGGGCCAGGGCTTCGCTTGTTTGCAGGCTGATCTGCTGCGGCGTCCGCGGCGGCGTGGGCGCATCGCGCCTGACGATCTCGATCGCATCAAAGTCGGTGGTGTCGGGGTTGTAGCGATAGACGCTGTAGCTGGCGTCGCGGTCGCCGAACAAGAACGTGTGCTGATCGATCATCAGGCTGGGCTTGACGCTCATGCGCCAGGGCATGCGGATGACGTCAACGTCCAGCATGCGATGGATGTCCAGCAAATCCTGTTCGAATCGGGCCAGAAACTCGGCGTGAGCAGCGGGTCCGCGATATAGGGCCAGGGCTTCGGCATAGCGCAGCGAGCCGGTCCCGGTGAGGGCGGGGCGGCCGAGCAAGGCGCTGCCGACGCTGCAGGCGATGGCGGAGATGTAGCGCGGCGCGCGATCGGTGGATCGAAGCTGCAGCGTGCATTGCCCGCGCTGTTGCGGCGTCATGGTGCCGGTGTAGGTCCGCGTCATGTGGCTTTCGACATTTTACTGGTACCGGTCACGGTGCTGCGGGGATAATCGCTACGATTGAAATAACACTGATTCAACCACTCGGAATTGGAACGCACTTCAGGGCAGACCCAATGGCTGGCATACGCGCGGCGCCAGCGATCCGATTCATTGCGATGGCTGGTGTGCAGGACATTGCCGTGATGGAACACCACGCCGCCTTTGCCTACCGGGGCCAGCGATTCACGCGACAGGTCGATCAGGGCTGGATCGGGTGTGAGATTCCACTGCTGGCCGGGCACGCGGGCATGGGGCAGGATCGGCTGGTTCTGCGAGCCATCGATGTAGCGCAGGCAGCCGTTGGATTCATCGACGTCGTCGAGCGCGATCCACGCGGTGACCAGACACTCGGCCGGCTCGCAGCGGAAGTACGCATTGTCCTGGTGATATGGCTTGGCAGAGCCTTGGCGCGGCGGCTTGAGGAAGATCTGGTCCGTCGCCAGCAGCGGTTCGCGGCCATTCAGAAACAGCCGCACTAATTCGATCATCCGTGGATCGAGAACGAACTGACGAAACCGTTCGTCGGCCAGGAACGGCGAATCGACCTTGCGCGGCTCGAGTTGCGCATTGCCGGGGATGGTGTGGTTGCTGACGTGCGACAAAGCCAATTCGGCAATGCCTTCAGCCTCGGCGCGGGAGAAGACATCCTCCACCACGGCCCAGCCCTTCAATCGGTATTGCTCCAGCGCTTGTTTGTGATTTTTCACTGTCGTCTCCAGGGGTTGAGGTTGCCCCTCATCCATGATTCAACGGTAATTGTGGGATTCCTGGTCAATCCGTCCATAGATCAAAGAAATAAAGTTTTGTATTATTCCATACATGGCTAACTCAAAGATTCATGCCGTTCCCAAGCCCAAGGTGCTGGCGGGCGAAGCGTTTCTCAGGCAGTTGCTGAATCCGCACACGGTGTGCCGCGTGGTGGTGATGGGGCGCCAGACGTTGAACGAAGGCTGGCAACTGGGCTCCGGGATGGTGGCCGAGCACCGCATATTCGGCATGGAAAGCGGTGCAGTCACTTGCCACATCGGCGATCGGCAATCGTCGTTGCGGCCGGGCGGACTGGTGTGGTTTCAGCCGGGCGAGCAGTACAACCTGACGCAGGAATGCCGTGAACGCGCGCGGTTGATGTTCTACCGCATCTTTCTGAGCGTGCGGCAGCGGCCCATCCGCATCAAGCCGCCGCTGATTGAATCACCGGCTAACCCGCATGCTTGCACCTTGATGTCATCACTGCTGCCGGATCATTCACTGGCCGATGACTATGAGCCGCTGCGCCGACGGGCGCTGCTGGCGGCGTTGTTGTGTCATCTGCTGTCGGGTCAGCAACGGCCGACCTTGCAGGAGGGATTGCAGCTTCAGCAGCGTCAATTGGCGCTCTCCTTCATCCATCAAAACATGTCCAATCGCTTCACCATCGACGACCTGGCCCGGCACGTGGGCCTCAACAGCGCCTATTTCACCCGCCGCTTCAAGTGCTGTTTTGGAGCCACACCCCAGGCCTACATCAAATCCGTGCGCATACGCGCCGCTGCCGCTTTGTTGGCTGAGAGCAAGCAAAGCGTGAGTCAGATCGCCGATCAGATGGGCTACGAAGACATTTACTTTTTCAGCCGCCAGTTCAAGGAAGTGATGGGCGCCAGTCCCCTGCACTGGCGCAAGCAGGTGTACCGGTCTCGTTGAGCTAATATGTGCAACATTTGCGCCACGGTGGATCAAGTCTGGCCAACAGATCAGCGATGCGCTGTCCCGCGTGCCCGTCACCGTAGGGATGGCGCAGGCGGCGCAGGTCCAGCTTCAAGGCACGGGTGATGGCTAGCCTGACGTTCGTGGTGCCGTAGTCGCAGTCGATGACGTTGCCGCAGCGTTCGCGTCCGCTTTGGCGCGGGCCGATGTTGACGCAGGGGATACGCAGCGCCGCGGCTTCGATCAGACCGGCCGAGCTGTTGCCCACGATGAGTTTGGCCCCGGCCAGCAGTCGGGCGAAGTCGCGCCGCGGCAAGTGACCTTCACCACGTTTGAGCTTCAAGCCGCGCACCACGCCGGCGCTGCCGGGATCCTGGTTGGGTCGGCCGATGAACACATCCAGGCGAAACGACCGTGCCGCCCGCAGCGTTTGCGCAGCCCAGCGCTGTTCCTGCGCGTTCGACTCCCCGATCGGATGCTGCACCAGCACGATCGGCGGCGCACCGAACAATGGCTCAATACCCATCAATCCGTCAATCGACGGCGACCCGACATTGAACACCACTTCCGGCCGCTCTCCCAGGCGCAGGATGCGGCGGCGACTCTGCGCTGTGGCGGCAAAGTGCACGTGAGCCAGCTTGGTCACCGCATGTCGGATCGCTTCGTCGGCCACGCCCTCAGCGCGATCGCCGCCGTGGATGTGTGCCACGCGGAATCCGCCCACGCTCGCTGCCGTCGCGGCCGCCAGCACCTCGATGCGATCACCCAGCACCACCACGAAGTCCGGCCGCAGCCTTGCCAACACGCGCCCGAAACCTTCAACGCCTCGTGTCAGCGACCGCACATCGGCTGCGTAGCCGCTCTCGCCCGCACGCTGCATCGGCACCCGGGCGGCGATCTTGAACTTCACGTCACGATACGTCTGCTGCACCAGGTGCAGTCCCGCCACGATCACCTTCAGTTGCAGCCTGGGATGTTCATCAATGGCGCGCATCACCGGCTCAAGCAGGCCGAACTCAGCCCGCGACCCGGTGACCACGGCAATCGTGCGCTTCGTGCTGGCCATGATTCAAGGCAACCGCGGATGAACGCGGATTGAGATTAATAGCCCCTAACATTACTGGATTCGCCACGAAGGCACGAAGGTCACGAAGGGAAAACCCATACACTTGGTCCTGTCTTCGTGTTCTTCGTGCCTTCGTGGCTCATTTTGTCTTCTGCTCTAAAACATCCGCGGTTTCATTTCCTTACGCCGCGTGTGTGGCGTCGGCAGCTTTCGCCCGGCGCTCGGCCAGGATGGCTTCGGCGAATTTTAGGTCCAGGGCGGTGTCCACATCGACCACGCTGCCGGCCGGGGTTTCCAGGCCGCGGCGATCCTTGCCCAGAAAGGCATGCGGCTCGCTGGGCTTGACGGTGAACAGGCTCGACCAGCGCACCACCAACGCGCCGGCGTCCAGCATGAATAGCGGCGGCAGGTCCTGGCGGCGATACACGCGGTTGTTCTGATACATGCCGATCTTGCCCTCCTCGCCCAGCGTGCGCATCCAGTAGGGGTGCATCTTGCCCACCGGATAGACGCTCTGCACGCTGTCCGCGCCGGATGATTCGAGCAGCGCAATGGCATCATCCGTCAAGTTCCGGGGGCGGATGGGCACGTTGGCGTACATGATGGCCACGGCATCGGGCTGCTGGTTGTGCTGCTGCACCCAGCAACTGGCGCCGTGCCGGGCGGCGGCATCGACGGTGGCGCTGTCGTTGGCCAGTTCGGCGGGACGCTCGTAAGCATCGACGCCAAGTCTGCGGGCTGAGCGCAGGGCTTCGGTCATGTCGGAAGTCAGGGCAATGCCGCACAGCTTTTTGCAGCCGCGAGCGTGCTCGATGGTCCAGGCCAGCAGCGGTCGGCCGCCCAGCAGCAGCATGTTCTTGCCCGCCAGTCCCCGACTGCCCGCTCTTGCGATGATGATGCCGATGGTTTTCATAGAGGTCCTTTAGGCTTGAGGCTTAAGGCTTGAGTCCTGAGGCTTGAGGGTTGCGAGTTGAGGCTTGCGAATCAAAACCTTCATGCCTCAAGCCTCACCCCTTAAGCCTCACGCCCGGTGCCAGTCGCCGCACGAGCCGCACAAGGTCAACTGCGTGTATCGGCCCTGCTCGTGGGCGGCGGCCAGTTGATGCGCCTGTTGCCAGATATCGGCCAAAGCGGTGATCTTCAGATCACCCAAAGCCCCGCGGCCCTGCCAGTCCTGATCGCATTGGGCCACGCTGCCGTCACTGAGAATGCTCATGCGCCGCCCGAGTTGGCGGCAAGGGCCGCGATCCGGCGGCGTCATGCACACCACGCCCTGCTCCGGCATCAGCCCGCAACCGCAACGCGGTCCGTCCAGCAAGGCGTGGCCCGACAGGTGAACCCACTTGTCGAAGAAACCTTCCAGATCGCCCAGCGTCTCGGCCGTCTTGACCATGCTCGGCACAATCCACGGCACCCCCACCCCCGCAACAGAGCCGGGCACTGTGTGCCCGGAGTTCCCGGACCGGACTCGCAGAGTCCGGCTCGATCCAAGCCCCCGAAGTAAGTCATTACCGCGACGATTGCGCTGGTTGAACAGCGACTGCAGGTTCTCGATCACCTTGCGGAACAGGTCTTCACCCATCACGCGGCGATAGGTTTCCGCACGGTCAGCGTTCAAGCGCACTACGACCACGTCGATCGGAAGCTCCAGAATATTTGTCAGGTCCGACTCATCGCACAGCAGGTCCGTTTCGATGCCGATGGACGCGACGCCGGCCTCGTGGGCCTGTTGCACGATGGTGTCCCATTGCGGATGCAGCAGCGCATCACCCAGGCCGCCGAACATGACGCAGGCTTCACCGGCGGGAAGCTGCTGAAAAATCCGGCCCGCCAGATCGACATCCATGTCCGGGCGCTCGAACGTCACGTAATGCTGCGGCGTGATCGGCCCGGTCACCTGCCGCCGCGGTGTCAACTCCACGTGTATCCAGTCTGGAAGTTCAGGAAATTGCGATATCCGGCGAGCGGTCGCGGCGATGGTGTCGGCATCAGCGTCGGCAAAATCGTCGCCCAGTTCATCGGCGATGCGGCGGATCAGTGCGAGGCTGTCTGTTGTGTCGCCGATCAGGCGCAGATGCGTGTCACGCAGGTCGGAATCGATGGGCAGGTTGACATCCTTGCCCACGGGGTCGGCCTGCGGCGCGGTAGGTTGATAGCCCAGGATGTGCGCGAACGCGGCATGATGTTCGTGCAGTTGGCTGAGCACGTCGCGGCTGGTGGCGATGCCGCAGATGCCGGGCGGCGCTTGCGTGAAGCAGGCTTTGAAAGCATCGGGCGCTTCCAGGTGTTTGGCCAGCACCTGTCCGCACAACGCGGGATCGAGCAGGCACCACTCGCCGCGCAAGAGCACGGCATGCTCGGCCTTGAAGTGATCCATCGCTTGCAGCAGCGGCCCGGCCGGCAGACATTCATCGAACACCGTCGCGCCGCCCAGTCCACCGCGCCAACCGCGCGGCGACCAGCGTCGGGCGATGTGCCAGCGCTTCACCCAGCGATCATCCAGCGAATCGACGGCGAACGTGTCAGCGCCGTCGATCAACGGCGCAACTTGTTGTGCCCCTGGATGGATAACGACCACGCGGGTGATGCCCTCGATGCGGCGGGCGAGTTGCACGGTGTGCCACAGCAGCGGCCGACCCGCCACCGCTTCGCCGGCGCAGCCCGGGCCGTTCAGCGCGGTGCGCTCCAGATCAACCGGGATCAGGGCGATGGCGGTCATGGGCTTACTCCCTCTCCCCTTGGGAGAGGGCCGGGGTGAGGGCCGCTGTTGTTGTGCTTCGATTCATCATGTTCGCTCTTCTTACCTCGGCCCTCACCCCCATCCCCTCTCCCAAGGGGAGAGGGGGGTGGTTCATGCAGCCTGCACCTGTGTCAACTGTTGACACGCTTTGTCCAGTCTGGTCCTTGCTTCCTCGAAGATGCGCAGCGTTTCGTCGCAGGCTTCAATCAGCAGTTCGATGTTGGCGATGTCGCGCTCGATGCGGCTGGCCTGGCGGTCCAGTTCGTTGCCGCCCTGGTGCTCGATGGCGCGGTCAGCCTTGATCCGCTTGAAGGCCCCGATCATGTTTACGTGGTTGATCAGGGCGAATGCTTCACCCAGTTCACCTTCCACCTTGCGCGTGTTGGCGTTCAATCGCTCGAACAGCTTGTTCATGCGCACCTGGTCGCGCTGATGTTCGAGCATCTGCCGCAGGATGGGGATCGTCTGTTTCGAGGTCGAACGAATCTCATGCACCTGGCGCACGCGCTTCTGCACCAGCTCGCGCAGTTGCTCCAGCTTCCGAAGGTCGAGCGACATGGCGGCTGGCGGCAGATGCGGCAGGGGGCGCGTGGCGTATTGGTGCAGAGCGTCGGCCAGGGTCATGCGCTGCGTGTGGGACTTGGGCAGGCCGCCCTCGGTGGCGTCGATGATGGTGGCGGAAGTCTCAGCGAAATCGCGCTCGAACTGGCGCAGGTAGGTGATCATCTGCTCGTCGGAGTAGATGGGTCGGCCGTTGACGTCTTCGAGCTTGCGCAGGTGCGATTTGTGGCGGGCGATGCGCTGCCATTCCATCATCTCGATGCTGTTGAACGGGTTCAGCTCACTCGACCAGACGTTCCAGGCGGCGGTGCCGGGGCAGTAGTAGAGCCCGTCGGAGAAGCCCAGGTCCTGGCCGATCATGATGATCGGATCGCAGCCCAGGTGCTCGGCCAGATAGACCGACAGGTGGGCCACCGTAGCGCCGGGCCTGATGTTGATGCGTGGCGAGGCGAGCGGGCCCAGCAGTTGATCGTTGAACTTGTTGGCGGTCAGACGCACCGGCCCGGGAAAGGCGTCGAGCACCGCGGGATGCACCTTCGGCTCAGCGACCAACGTCACCCCCGGAAGTGGAGGCAGGTCTTCGTAAAAGCGCACGGAGATTTGCGAGTAGTCCAATGCGGTGACGAAGTCGGGATAGATCCCGCGGGCCAGCAGCGGCTTGAGCGTGGTCTGGGCGCTGATCAGCACGATGTTGCGGCGCACGACCGGGTCGCGCAACAGGTCGATGTTTTTGACCAGGCTCGGCCCCGCGCCCACGCACACGGCGGGATAGCCGGTTGCCACGCGGTGCAGATCATCGGTGGTCGAGCCGGCCGCGTAGTGAGCCAGGTTGCCCGCCAAATTGCTGCACGTGCGGGCGCTGTTGACCAGAGCGGTGGCGACGTTGGTGCGGCAGAAGGCCAGCGTCTCGGTCACCGTCTGGCTGAAGCGCTTGAACGCATCAGCGCAGCGCTGCCGACTGGGCGGATGGGTGATGATTTTGGTGCCCTGCGTCACCATCCCCGCGAAACCTTCCAGCCGTTTGGTCAATCGCGGCGTGTCCAGTTGATCGTCGCCCAGCACCACGCTCTTGGCGCCCAGCCACCGGCTGTGATCGATGCGCTCCAGCACCGCACGCCACAGCGTCACGTCCGGCTCGAACACGATCAGCACGCCCTTGCCCAGCGTCTGGGCCACGCGCTGCGCGTGATAGCCCAGGCCTAACCCCAGCAGCACCACGCAGGCGGTGCTGGCGCGGTCGAGGTCGGCCAGCAGTTTGTCCGCCTCGGCCATGGGGTCATAGCGGCTGGCCAGGCTGATGCTGCGGCCCTGCCAGTCCATGCAAGCGGTCAGCGGGCCGGCCTTGGACTCGGACCAGGTCAGACTTGCCGCTGAAGCGCGTTCAATGCGTTGGGCCAGGTCGGGATGACGCTGGGCGATGGCGGCCAAGTTTGCGCGTAGAATCTCCGTCACGATATCTGCCATCGGCGTTCCATTCCGATAAACTCCAGTCCGCAAGCCCATGCGATACCTTTTCGAACAACCCTGGCCGCTGATCGTGGTTCTGTCCTGCCTGGCGGCGGCGCTGCTGATCTCGGGTCTGCGCCGACGCAAGCGCAGCCCCATCGTGGTGGCGGGGGTGCTGCTGGCGGCGGCGGTGGGCGTGTTCATCACCGCGACGCTGGTGACCACCGATCGGGAAGTGGTCGAGCGGTTGACGCAGCGCGTGCTGGACGCCACCGTGCCGCTGGATGCCGCCACGTTGCAGCAGTTGATTCGCCCGGACGCCGCGGTGCGCCTGCCCAACGGCATCACGCTCACCCTGCTGCAACCGTTGCCGCTGGAACTGGCCGAGGCGGTGCATCGTTTCGAAGTCACGCAGCAGACGATGCGCAGCCTGGACGTAGAGGTGACCCGGCCGGGCGTGGCGATCGCCCATCTGACCGTGCGCACCAATACCGAGCGCAGCGGCGCACCAGCGATGAACACCTCCTGGCTGCTGACCTGGCGGCAGGTGGATCAGGATCACTGGCAGATTCAGGACGTACAGTGGCTGACCTTGAACAACCAGGAGCCGCCCCCGGAAGGAATTTGGCGGTAGAGGAAAAGAACCAGATTTCACCGCAGAGAACGCAGAGGACGCAGAGAAGAAATGCAAAAAGTGAAAGAAACCGCAGATTGCGCAGATGACGCAGATTCAGAGCAAAAAATCTGCGCAATCTGTGGTTCCTGTCTTTCTCTGTGCACTCTGCGTCCTCTGCGGTGAATTCTTTTTTCTGCTCTAACGTGTTTTCCAGCGTCGCCGTGAATGAAAGGTGAACCACCATGCGAACGATCATGTCGATCACGTGCCTGTTGATTGTCAGCGCCACGGCTTCGGCCCAGGAGCAGGCGGTCGATCTGCGGCCCAGGCTGGCGGCCGGGCAGGCCAGCACCTACGAGTTCTGGACCCGGCGCGATCAGACCGCCACGCAGCAGATGCTGGGCAACGAGCGCAGCGTGAAGATGCACGAGACGGTCACCGGCCAGATCAGTTGGCGAGTGGACAAGCTGCGCAGCGATGGTTCGGCTGACTGCACGATGACCTTCGAATGGATCGCTGCTGAGTTCGAAGTCGAAGGCAGCCAGACCGGCAAAGCTGACTCGCGCAAAGGCGGTGGCGACTGGGAGCAGGGCGACGCCTTCGTCAAGGCCATGGCTGGCAAACCCATCAGCGTGCAGGTGGAAGCCGACGGCTCGATCGGCAAAGTCACCGGCTTCGCGCCCATCAACAAGGCCCTGGGCGGCGACAAAGACACTTACGACGAAGCGGATTTCCAGGAAGCTGCCAGCTACCTGGCCACGCTGATCGCGGCGCCGGCCGAGGCTGCGGTGGACGCCACCTGGTCCGTCAGTCCGACCTGGAACCACGACATGGGCAAGCTGGAGTTGTCAACCACCTACAAGCTCGACGACGTGGGCGACCTGGCGGGCGTGCCGGTGGCCATGATCAGTGGCGAGTCGAAGGTGAAGCTGGAGTTCGAGAAGCCCGACCTGGGCGCCGACGGTCCTAAGGTGGACATGAAACAGGATGCCGGCCAGCGCTTCGAGCAGGTGGTCTTCGACCTCTCGCGCGGCGAAGCAGCCGCCCGCAACATCACCCAGACCCTGCGCACCACCGTCACCATCAATCTGCCCAACGGCTCACTGGTGCAGAAGCAGGAGGAGACGGTGCAGGACCAGCTTGTGCGGGTGGAGGAGGAGTAGGGGGAAACTCGAAATCCGAAACTCGAAACTCGAAATAAACTCCAAACCGCAAAACTCAAATAGTCGTCATCCGGCTTCGAGTTTGTGATTTTGGATTTATTTCGAGTCTCGGATTTCGAGTTTCGAATTTCCCGCCCTACGGCCTCGGATGGCAGCGCGCCACCACCTTCTTCAGATGCGTGCGATCGACGTGGGTGTAAATCTGCGTGGTGTTGATGTTGCTGTGGCCCAGCAGTTCCTGCACCACGCGCAGGTCGGCGCCGCCGGCCAGGAGGTGGGTGGCGAAGCTGTGCCGCAGCAGGTGCGGGTGCACGTCGTGAAGGCCGGCCCGCAGGGCGTGACGTTTGATGATCTGCCAGACCACCACGCGGGTGATGGGTGAGCCGGTGCGCGACAGCAGCAGGCGATCGGTGGGCTTGGTCGGGCGCAGCAGTTTCGGGCGCAGGTCCTTCAGGTAGCGCTCGGCGGCTTGTTGGGCGGGCCTGCCGATGGGCACGATGCGTTCCTTGTCACCTTTGCCCAGAACGCGCACGACGCCCAGGTCGAAGTGCAGCCGATCGATCTCTATCGTCGCCACCTCGCTGGCCCGCAAACCCGCGGCATACATCAACTCCAGCATGGCCACGTCGCGCAGGCAGAGCGGGTCTTCCGGATCGGGCGCGGCGATGAGTTTGGCGACCTGCTCGGCGGCCAGCACGTTGGGCAAGCGCTGCCAGCGTGCGGGTTGGGTCAGCAGTTCGCAGGGATTGCTGGGGATGTAGCCCGAGGAATGCAGGAAGCGGCAGAACACGCGCAGCACCGCCACGTGACGGGCGATGGACGAGACGTTCAGCCCGCGCTGCTCCAGAAAGCGCAGGTGCGCTCCGATGCGCTCGATGGTCAGTTGCGACCAAGCCTTGTCGCAGTGCGCGTCGATCATCCACTGCGTCAGATCGCGCAGGTCCGCGCTGTAAGCGGCCAGCGTGGCGGAGGCGAAGCCGCACTCGACCTTGCAGTAGGAGAGAAAATCACGAACCGGTGGGTCGAAGCGGGCCGACCGTTCCGACGCGGCCGGCGAGGTATTCGCCGTGGCGGACCGTGACCTGGATGGCGTGGGAGTGGTTTTCACGTTGCGCCTGCTCGCGGGTGAGCATCAGGTAAATCGGGCAACTGCGCCAGCCGCTCATGCACACGCCGAACGCCTGGTCCATGCGCGGCAGGGTGAAGCGGTGGCCGCAACGAAGATCGCCCGCTTCCAGGTACGGGCACGAGGGCGATCCGTGATCCATTTCATCGGACATGGCACACCACGCTTCCTTCTGCTGTCTCTATCGGCCGACCACCACAGGCGGGGCCAGGAATCCTGAGCCAATTGCTGATGTCTGATTGCGGATTGCTGATGTTAAGACATTGTGGTTCGTACCGCTTCTGACATCAGCAATCAGCAATCAGCCATCAGACATTCCCCCTCCCCTCCTCGCCAAACGAATCCACCATTCTATAATGGCCGGCCTTGCAACACGAGCAGGCCATCCTGGACCGCAGTTTCCGCGTCGGCGTCGTGGCTTTGGGCTACGTGGGGCTGCCTTTGCTGCGAAGTTTCTTCGATGCCGGCTTCCCCGTGCTGGGATTCGACATCGACCCCCGGAAGGTGGAAATGCTCCATGCCGGGGAAAACTATCTCAAGCACCTGGGGGCTGACTTCGTCTCGGAAATGTCGAAATCGGACCGCTTCCAGGCCACGTCCGACATGGCGCGGTTATCGGAAGCTGACGGCCTGCTGATCTGCGTGCCCACGCCGCTGGGCAGGCACCTGGAGCCGGACCTTTCGTTCATCGAAGACACCACGCGGGCTATCGCCAAAACCCTGCGCCAAGGGCAACTGGTGGTGCTGGAGTCAACCACCTATCCCGGCACCACGCGCGAGGTGATGCAGCCGCTGCTGGACGCCACCGGCCTGGTCTGCGGAAGCGATTACTACCTGGCCTACTCACCCGAGCGCGAAGATCCCGGCCGCGCCGGCACCACCACCGCCACGATCCCCAAACTCGTCGGCGGCATCGACGAAACCTCCGGCTCCATCGCTACGCTGCTCTACCGCCAGGCCATCAAGACCGTCATCCCCGTCGCCAGCGCCGAGATCGCCGAGGCTGCCAAGATCCTGGAGAACGTCTATCGCTCGGTCAACATCGCCCTGGTCAACGAACTGAAAGTCATCCTTGACCAGATGGGTATCGACGTCTGGCAGGTGATCGATGCCGCGGCCACCAAACCCTTCGGCTATCAGCCGTTCTATCCCGGGCCGGGGTTAGGTGGTCACTGCATACCGATCGATCCTTTTTACCTGACCTGGAAAGCCCGCGAGCTGGGCTTGAGCACGCAGTTCATCGAGTTGGCCGGCCGCGTGAATCACGAGATGCCCGACTACGTGGTGCGTCGCGTGGCCGCGGCGCTGGGCGAACAGGGCAAGCCGGTGAAAGGTTCGCGCGTGCTGGTGGTGGGGCTGGCCTACAAGCCCAACGTGGACGACGTGCGCGAGAGCCCGAGCTTCGAGTTGATCGAGAAGCTCTCCGCGCTCGGCGCGGAAGTGGACTATCACGACCCACACGTGCCGCAGACCCATCGCATGCGCCGCCACGATCTGAAGATGCAGAGCGTGGCGTTATCGCCTCAGACTTTGGCTGGTTACGACGCGGTCCTAATCGCCACCCACCACGACGCCTGCGACTGGCAGCAGATCGCCGACTGCGCCAAACTGGTGATCGACACCCGCGGCGTGATGCGACGGACCAAACCCGGCAAAGCGGTTGTGGTCAATGCGTGAATCAAGTTGAACCGCAGAGACGCGGAGGACGCAGAGGAAGACAGTAAAAAAACCGCAGATTTCGCAGATGACGCAGATTTTTACTTCTTAATCTGCGTCATCTGCGAAATCTGCGGTTCCTGTCTTCCTGCCTTCCTTCTCTGTTTTTGTCTTCCTCTGCGTCCTCCGCGTCTCTGCGGTTCAATCAAGCCTCCACCTGCTGCGTCACTTCACGCACAAATGTCTCGATCAGCGGCACCTGCCCCTCGGCCGGCAGCTCCTTGTTGCTGTCAGCGCCGAATTCCTTGAACTTGCGGGCGTGCGGCAGCAGGTTGGCTTCCAGTGAACCGACCAGGCTGTTGTAGTGACCGTTGCAGGCGGTCATGGAGCGGCCCAGGCGCACCAGGTGCTCGATGAACACCGCGATCCGCTTATGCATCTCGATGCCCAACTGTTTGATTTGCTCGGCGTTTTCCGACAGCTTCTGCTCCTGCCAGCCGATGGCCACCGCCTTCAGCAGTGAGATCAGGATGCAGGGCGAAGCGATCACCACGCCCCGGCTCATCGCGGTTTCGATCAGCGTCGGCTCCACCTGCACCGCCGCCTGCAGGAACGCTTCGCCGGGAATGAACAGCACCACGAAGTCCGGGCTGCGCTTGAACTGCGACTGGTAGCTCTTGGCTGAAAGCTCCGCCACCTTCTGTTCGATGTGCCGCAGGTGCGCAGCCAGGTGCTTCTGGCGATCATCGTCCTGCTCGCTCTCCATGGCGCTCAGATAAGCGTCCAGTGGCGTCTTGGCGTCGATGACGATATCGCGGCCCGCGGGCAGGTGCACCACCATGTCCGGCCGCTTGCCGTCGGCGGTCGCCACCTGCTCGGCGAAATCGCAGTGATCGATCATCCCCGCCAGTTCCGCCACGCGCTTCAGTTGCAGTTCGCCCCAGCGCCCGCGCACCTCCGGCCGGCGCAGGGCTTTGACCAGGTTGGCGGTTTCGCTGCGCAACTGTTTCTGGTCGGCTGCCATGGCGGTGAGCATTTCCTGCAAGCCGCCTTTGTCCTGCTTGCGCTCTTTTTCGATTTCCGCCAGTTGTTTGCTGCTCTTTTCCAGGGCGTCCTGGATGGGCTTGACCATGCCCTCCAGTTCCTTCTGTTCGCCCTCGAAGGTGAGCTTGTTCAGCTTGACCAGTTGCTCGGAGGTCTGCTTGAGCACGTCGACAGCCAGGGATTTGAACTGATCGGGCAGGCCGTCGCTGCGCGTCTTGAAGACGGTCAGCTTCTCCGCCATCTCCACGATCTGCTGCTTGAAAGTCTCCGCCTGCTGCTCGGCTTCGTCGCGCTCGGCCTGCATCTGGATGTAGCGCGACACCGCCGCCCGGCGGTCGGCCCACAGGTACGCACAGACCGCAATGGCGATCAACCCCAACACGGATACGACAATCAACGCTGGCAGCATGCGGACATTGTATCAGTCTCGTTCCAGCCGAGTACATGCCATTTGAAAAATGAATGCTCGCCGCTCGGGCCGTCGCGGCGACCCTCAGCACCTTGAGGTATCCTTTGACAATCTGCCCGCTTCTGACGTCGCTCATCCATCGACAAGTGGGGAACTCACATGTCCAAGCCAACGCCATTCCGTGAAACGCACCCGGCTCAGCACGAGCCGCAACCGGTCACCCTGCGCGGCTACGCCCTGCTGAATGAGCCGCTGCTGAACAAGGGCACCGCCTTCACCGAACTGGAACGCGAGCAGTTTCAGCTCCAGGGCCTCCTGCCCCCGCAGGTCAGCAGCATGGAGCAGCAGGTGCACCGCGTCTACGACAACATCGCCCGCAAGACCGATCCGCTCGAGCAGTACATCGGGCTGATCG
>JADLFV010000020.1 GCA_020849625.1 Phycisphaeraceae bacterium | reverse complement strand
GCAGCATGGAGCAGCAGGTGCACCGCGTCTACGACAACATCGCCCGCAAGACCGATCCGCTCGAGCAGTACATCGGGCTGATCGCCTTGCAGGATCGCAATGAGACGCTGTTCTATCGCCTGATGCTCGAGCACCTGGAAGAGTTTATGCCCATCGTCTACACGCCGACGGTGGGATTAGCGTGCCAGCGGTACAGCCACGTCTATCGCCGGCCGCGAGGACTTTGGATCACGCCCGACGATGTGGGTCGCATCGATCGCATCCTGTCCAACGCTCCGGTGCACGATGTGCGTCTGATCGTGGTGACCGACAACGAGCGCATCCTCGGCCTGGGCGACCTGGGGGCGGGCGGCATCGGGATTCCCATCGGCAAGCTGGTGCTCTACACCGTCGCGGCCGGGATCGATCCCAATCGCACACTGCCCATCAGCCTGGACGTGGGCACCGACAACAAGGAACTGCTCGAGGATGAACTGTACCTCGGCTGGCGTCACCCCCGCCTGCGCGGCAAGGCTTACGACGATTTCGTGGAAGAGTTTGTCAAGGCGGTGCAGCGTTGCTTCCCCCGCGCCCTGCTGCAATGGGAGGATTTCAAAAAGGCCAATGCTTTCCGCCTGCTCGACCGCTACCGCGAGCGCATCCTGTCTTTCAATGACGACATTCAGGGCACGGCCGCGATCGGCGTGGCGGCGCTGCTGGCCTCGGCTCGCATCAGCAAACTGCCGCTGCAGAAACAGAAGGTGCTCATGGTCGGGGCTGGGGCGGCCGGCGTCGGCATCGCGCGACAGTTGCACGACCTGTTCGCTCGCAATGGCATCCGCGATCGGGCACTGGTCGAGTCGATCCTCCTGCTCGACAGTCGCGGCCTGATCCACGATGCCGCCAACATCACCGAACCCACCAAAGCCCAATTCGCCTGGACCGCCGATCTGGTCCGCCAGTTCGGCTTGCCCCTCGAACCCTGCACCGACCTGCCCCGCATCATCGCTGCCTACAAGCCCACCGTGCTGATCGGCACCTCCGGGCAGGCGGGCATCTTCGATCAGGCTGTGGTGCAGGCCATGGCCAAAGTCTGCGACCGCCCCGTGATCCTGCCGCTTTCCAATCCCACCAGCAAATGCGAAGGCGAGCCCGCCCAGATCATCCCGCAAAGTGACGGCCGAGCCATCGTCGCCACCGGCAGCCCGTTCGATCCGGTCACCTGCGCCGGCCGCACCATCCGCATCGGGCAGGGCAACAACGTCTACGTCTTCCCCGCCGTGGGCCTGGCCGCGCTGCTGGCCAAAGCCACCCGCGTGACCGACGGCATGTTCAGCGTCGCCGCCCAGGCCCTGGCCGCCCAGGTCAGCGACGACGACCTCGCCGCCGGCTCACTGTTTCCACCGCTATCCCAACTGCGCACCATCACCGCCCGCATCACCGAGGCTGTGTTGATGCAAGCCCAGGAAGAAGGCGTCAGCCAGTCACCGAAGTTGGATCGGCAGGCGGTCAGTCAGAAAGTCAAGGCTGCGATGTGGCAGCCGGCATATCCGCCGTTGACACCAACTGGTTCTTGAAGGAGCTACCCAGAGCCGAGAATGTTATGCCGCACCAGCCGCGCCCGGTAAACCGTCGCTTTTCTCATCAGGTGTTGCAGCCGCTGCCGCCCGCTATAGCCTCGTAGTTCGAAACCGCAGTGCAGCAATACCACCTCGATTAATATGTCGAGCCCGCTGAGCTAACTACGATACTGCTGCAGATAATAGCCTAGACTGTCCTAAAACTGTCCTAATTTGAGAGTCACAATATGTGCCGAATAGTCATGCAAAAGCACGAGTCGTGGAGAGATAAGCCACGGTCTGATCATTCTTTGTGAATGATTCTGGCGATTAAAGCCTATAGAGTCACATTGGGGGAGCCCAATCCCGCCCTCTCCGTTTCTGAGGATGTACGAATCACGCAAGTATTTGTGATTCAAGCATCAACAAATCTGGGACGGTCCCGGAGACGCCGGTTTGTAGCGCTTTTTGTAGCGTTTTGTAGCGGCGGATTCTCTGGGAGGTCCTTTCCATGTCCAAGAAGAGTCTGTTCCGAGTAGGAAAAGTGTCCTGCTATTTGCGTGGCTGTACCTGGTATCTGCGGTACCACGAACACGGGTGTCGCCGACAAGTGCGAGCGTCCACTGATCTAGACGCCACACGGCAGCTCGCGGCCCAGGTCAACGCCCAGTTGGAAACTGGCGCTCCGGCCGCCATCAGTTATGAACCCATCACGATTGCGGCACTTCGCGATCGCTGGCTGGAGCACCACGAACATGTCCTGCGGTCCTCCATGGCCACTGTTGACCGTTACCGCACGGCGACGGAGCATCTGATCCGTTTTCTGAACGACGAGGCTGTACTTAAACGAACTGCCAATTTTGCTGCCAATCACGCCGAGCGGTTTGCACACTATCTGCGGGCGATCCAGGTTGCTCCCAATGGTCACCAGCATGCTGCCAAGCGCCCGTTACGTGACAAGGGCATCAAGTACATTCTGGAAACCTGTCGAACCATGTTCAACTACGCCGCCAAGCGGCGGCACCTGCCGCCCTATGCGGACAATCCCTTCACGGTGATTGAGATTGACCGCATTCCAGTTGAAGACGCCAAGCCCTTTGTGGACCTGCCGCCGGAAAAGGAGCGGCAGCTGCTTGAAACCTGCGACGACTGGCAGTTCCCCATCTTTGCCACGCTGATGCTCACCGGCCTAAGACCGGGTGAGTTGACGCGTTTGCTACTGCCGGACGATCTGGACCTGCTGGCCGGCTGGCTGTACGTAAGGAACAAACCGGATCTGGGATGGCATGTGAAGACACGGAACGAGCGCCGGATACCACTGCTAGAAGAACATGTAACTCAAACTGACCGATCTCCCCGGTCGATCAACGTTCGCGCAATGAAAAACGGCTTTCCCTGCCGATGGATCAGGTGTGTAACTGCCATCAACCGTGGAGAAGCCGCATGGTCACTATCGGCAAGATGCCCCGAAAAAGCAAGCGTTTTTTTCGCCCCGTGGCCAGTCACTTCGCCTTCGGCGGGTTCGAGCACTTCTGGCAACTCGTGCTGGCGTTGACCATCTGCCACATGGGGACG
>JADLFV010000019.1 GCA_020849625.1 Phycisphaeraceae bacterium | reverse complement strand
GCAGCATGGAGCAGCAGGTGCACCGCGTCTACGACAACATCGCCCGCAAGACCGATCCGCTCGAGCAGTACATCGGGCTGATCGCCTTGCAGGATCGCAATGAGACGCTGTTCTATCGCCTGATGCTGGATCATCTGGAGCAGTTCATGCCCATCGTCTATACGCCGACGGTGGGTCTGGCCTGCCAGCAGTACAGCCACGTCTATCGCCGGCCGCGCGGGCTGTGGATCACGCCCGACGATGTGGGCCGCATCGATCGCATCCTGTCCAACGCTCCCGTGCAAGACGTGCGCCTGATCGTGGTCACCGACAACGAGCGCATCCTCGGCCTGGGCGACCTGGGGGCCGGCGGCATCGGCATTCCCATCGGCAAGCTGGTGCTCTACACCGTCGCGGCCGGGATCCATCCCAATCGCACACTGCCCATCAGCCTGGACGTGGGCACCGACAACAAGCAACTGCTCGAAGACGAACTGTACCTCGGCTGGCGCCGCCCGCGCCTGCGTGGTAAAGCCTACGACGACTTCATCGAAGCTTTCGTTCAATCGGTGCAGCGTTGCTTCCCTCGCGCCCTGCTGCAATGGGAGGATTTCAAAAAGGCCAACGCGTTCCGCCTGCTCGATCGCTACCGCCAGCGCATCCTGTCTTTCAATGACGACATTCAAGGAACGGCCGCGATCGGCGTGGCGGCGCTGCTGGCCTCAGCTCGCATCAGCAAGTTGCCGTTACAGAAACAGAAGGTGCTCATGATCGGAGCCGGGGCGGCCGGCATCGGCATCGCACGCCAGTTGCACGACCTGTTCGCCCGCAATGGTATCCGTGATCGGGCCCTGGTCGAGTCGATACTCCTGCTCGACAGTCGCGGCCTGATCCACGACGCCGCCAACATCACCGAACCCACCAAAGCACAATTCGCCTGGCCCGCCGACCTGGTCCGCCAGTTCGGCCTGCCCCTCGAACCCTGCACCGACCTGCCCCGCATCATCGCCGCCTACAAGCCCACCGTGCTGATCGGCACCTCCGGCCAGGCGGGCATCTTCGATCAATCCGTCGTGCAGGCCATGGCCAAAGTTTGCGAACGCCCCGTGATCCTGCCGCTTTCCAATCCCACCAGCAAATGCGAAGGCCTGCCCGCACAAATCATCCCCCAAAGCGACGGCCGGGCCATCGTCGCCACCGGCAGCCCCTTCGATCCGGTCACCTACGCCGGCCGCACCATACGCATCGGCCAGGGCAACAACGTCTATGTCTTCCCCGCCGTAGGCCTCGCCGCGCTGTTGTCCAAAGCCACCCGCGTAACCGACGGCATGTTCAGCATCGCCGCCCAGGCTTTGGCCGCCCAGGTCAGCGATGACGACCTCGCCGCCGGCTCACTGTTCCCGCCCCTGTCCCAACTGCGCACCATCACCGCCCGCATCACCGAAGCTGTGCTGCTGCAAGCCCAGGAAGAAGGCGTCAACCAGTCGCCGCCGCTGGATCCGCAATCGGTCAGTCAGAAAGTCAAAGCCGCAATGTGGCAGCCGGCGTATCCGCCGTTGACAGCGGGGTAGTATTGCGTCGGTGTAGAATTGACGTGAAGATGTATAGAGACTTAAAGGCAAAAATGCATGAGTAACGACTCCCGATCCCTTTTCTGCCACGTTCAATCGTTACTCGAACGCTCGGTGGTGTCGCTGGGCGACAGGCATAGGGGAAATGTCCAATGAATGGGAAAGAGCGCATGCTGGCGGCGCTGGCCGGGGACAAACCCGACCGCGTGCCATTTGTTCCCAATATCTGGCAGTGGTTTTACGTGAACCGTGAGCGCGGAACACTGCCGGCGGCCTTGGCAGATGACGCATGTACGGGGCCGGTTGACGCACTGCGCCGAATGGGCGCCGACGTGATGTCAAAGTTCGACGGCCTGGTGCTGACGCCGTCATATAACCAGTGTCATTCCACAGTGGAGCATGAGGGCGAACCATTTGCCACCGGTCCGGTTTGGCAATCCTTTGTCGGATCTCAAGCCGCGCCGATACGCCGCGAACGAATCGAGACCCCGCACGGCCCGCTGACTCAGGTTTGGGAATACGCACCGGATGCTGTGGCTCCTTTCGAGTCGGAGCATTGGTGGAAGGATTTCGAGACGGAATACGCAGCCGTGCGCTGTTGGATGGAGGATGTTGACTGGCATCTGGATCAGGACCTGTTCAAGGCCGGGCTGAAGAATGTGGGCGAGGACGGGCTGATGCTGTTTCAGCTTCTACCCACGCCGCTGAAGAAGTTTCATTGGCTGGCTGGGCAGGCGAACGCCAGCCTCTTCATGATCGATCATTTCGATGCCATGCGCGAGCTGGCTGAGATTCACGAGGCCAAATCGCTTGCTGCGTTGGAAGAAGCGATCGATCTGAAGAATATCTGGGTTTTCGAAGTGCCTGACAACCTCGATAGTCTCTTTTACAGCCCGCCGCTGTTTCGTGAGTTCTGCTTGCCCGTGCTGCAGAAAGCCGCCCGTATGATCCACGCCCGAGGCAAGTACCTGTTCGTGCACGCCTGCGGCCGCCTCAGGCAACTGGCCGACCTGCTGCTGGAATCGGAAATCGACTGCGTCGAAGGACAGGCTCATCCGCCCATCGGCGACTGGCACCTGAACGAAGCCCGCAACCTGAGTCCACAACTAATCGTATGCGGCGGGATGACGGCCGTGGAACAACTATGGTCAGCACCCGACGCCACAGCACGCATTAATAACCATGTCAGACAGATCATGGAGTCGATGGGCACGAAGCGGCGATTCCTCTACGCTTCCGGATGCGGCACCTCACCTGACACACCCTACGAAAACCTGCTGTCCTTCCGCAACGCAGCATGGAAATATGGAAGCATATCGTGAGTTGAGAAGATATATGGGTCAGAAAAGGGGAGGCTCCCCTTTATTATTGACTCATTTGTCGTTACTCTAGAGCATTCCTATTCCAAGTGTAGCGTGTAGCCGCAGTGGGTGAAGCAGTGCTGGGCGTCGGCGGCGGTGACTTGGTCCAGCACCGATTGCATGGTGCTCCACAAAGCGTCGCGGGTGCGG
>JADLFV010000018.1 GCA_020849625.1 Phycisphaeraceae bacterium | reverse complement strand
ATGGCGTCGAAGCAGCACTCACTCACTTGGGCCCGGTCGCGTCCGTGCCGAACGTTTTTTGCGTTCAGGCGACTGGGGTTAATCAAGCAATTGAGCCTCATCCGAAACCGGACGGCCTTCCTATAAAAGGGCGAAGCGCAACGTTTGTGCGCGCCGGAGGCTGTTTTGAGGGGGCGAAAAAGAGCGTAAGTGCAGGCAGGATCAGCAATAGAAATTATTTCGCGTGACCTTCAAAAAAATGAAAATCGCTGGCCATTCTGTGCGCGCTTTCGGCGATTACAGTTCTCTGGCGGTGGTCCTTGCGCGATGGATCATTCAGCGGTCCGAAGCCATCACAGAGTTCATAGAGCGCAGAGCAAGCCTGTCCGGTGGGGTGAGAGCCTGTTGACTGTCCTGATGACTATCCCGTTTCGGGCCACGCCTGCGCATGAAAAAACGGCGGGCGCGGGAGAGAGAGAGACGCGCCCGCCGTTGTGAGGGGGGATACCAGATGGGGAATGCTCAGCGCTGTCGCTTGAGCAGTGCCATGCCGCCGAGGCTCAGCAACATGATGCCGGCCGGCTCGGGGATCAAAGTCAGTGACGAGTTGTCGATAGCCAGGGCCCCCAGTTCATTGGCGGATACCCAGCCATATCGGTTGCCACCGATCGTGCTGCCGATCACGTCAGTGCCATCGGACAGCGTCCAACTGTTCACCAGGGTGGCAGTGGCGTCGAAGATGCTCAGATCAGCCGCGAGCACGCCCGCGCCACTGTCATAGAACGTATGCTCGAAGGTGTACCAACCGGTGCTACTGATGGCGATGGGAGACTTGCTCGGATCATCCGGGTAGCTGCTGCCGCGACCGGAGTTGAACTGGGCATTGATCACGAATCGCGTAGTGCCGGCCCCGGGGCCTGTCAGATCAGTCGAATCGTAACCACCGATCACGAATGCAAAGTCGCGGCGGTGAGCGCCATCGGGCTTGGACATGGCAACGACGTGGTTGACGCGCAGGTCATTCTGCGTGATTGCCGACAAGTCCAGGTAGATGTCGAGCGACGTGGTGAAGCCGCCGGTTGGAAACTCGGTGGTGTAATCACCAAAGTCGGTCGCGGCATTGGTCGTAGCACCTACGGTTCCCGGCGTAAGCGTAGCGTGATACGACCCGCCAGCCGACGTAACGCCATTGGTGCCCGAGGCGACCTGCGTCGGCGTGTAGGTAGGCCCGAAGACGTCCCAATCAGCAACCCCGCTTTCAAAATTCTGGATGAAGTTGCTGGGAAGGCTGGCATAGCTGGATGCCGCAAATGCCATTACAATCGCTGTGAGAAAACTCAATTTCATCTCGATTCCATTCATAAAAGGGTGAAATTTCAGGGGTAAACACCATCGACTAAGCCCGGCGCCAACGCTTCAGCAACGTCAGACCACCAAGGCCAAGCAGACACACAGACGCCGGTTCGGGAACTGCCACGCCGGCAAAGATGAAGTCAGGGTCCGAAGTGCCCGAACCGCTGTCGATGTTCTCGATGTAAACCGTCGAAACGGTCTGGCCGGGCGTGAAACCGAGGTCAAACAGGTCGAAAACCAGTTGGTTGATGTCCTCGGCGGAGCCGCCGATGTCGAAATTCGAGGCATCGGCCGTGGACGCGGCAACCAGGCTGCCCCCGTTGACTTTGATCTGGAAGCTCAAACCTTCGGGGTCCACATAGGTGTAGCTGGAGATCTCGTAGATCACCAGATAGTGCGTGGAAGCGGTGATGGTCACCGGGGTCGCATAGTTAAGCTGGAGCCAGTCTGGGGTGACGCGGTCATTGAGCGACACCTGGTCGCCGGGATCGCTGCCATACTGACCAGCGGCCAACTCCCCCAATGTGTACAAATCGACTCCCGCTTCATTATCCCAAAGCTTCCCATCAAAACCGACGGACCCATCGGCTCGATAGGTGACGGTCGCGCCGTCAAACTGGCTCAGGTCAAACGTGTACTGGTCGATCGTCACCAATGATGCGGATGCCACGTTGCTCATAAACAAGCCGGCAGCCATCAAGTTCATTACCATAGTTTTCACGGTCATGATGTATCTCTTAAAAGTGGTTGATGAGAGAATGTAAGTCCATATTGTTGGTTCGTCTGCAATACGGAAACGGTCGTTTCGCCCAAAGCACCTGTCACGTCCTCTGGGGGGCACATGCCCCCCAGAGAACACAGGTGACAGTTGTGCGGTTTAGTGGTTCTGACGCTTCAATAGCGCCAGCCCGCCGAGGCCCAACAGACACATGGATGCCGGCTCGGGTACGGTGAAGTTGTAGGTTGTGGTTGAGCTGCCGCCGTCGAAGCTGACGTCGAGCCAGTCCACGTAGCCGACCATGTTGGTGTTGCCGGAACCGACACCGAGTTGGACCTGCACGATGGTGCCGGCAGTGAGTTTGGCGCCGTAGGTGGCGTCACTGAGCCACTGGGCGAGGGTCAGGCTGTTGTGCGGAAGGTTGACGCCGGTCAGTGTGGTGCGATCGAACATCCACCAATCGCCGCTGGTTGAGGTGATGGCCTGGGTCACCCAGACGCCATCGGGAGTCGAGCCGGCATTGGGATTGTCATAGGGCTCGTAGATGAGCACCTTGTCCCAGTCGTTCTCGCCGATGCGGCTGGACGAGCCGGTGGAGCCGTAGTCCGAAGTCTGGATGCCGAGCTTGAGGGCCGGAGCCGGAGCGCCGCCGATGGGTGAATCCTTGAACCAACGGTAGCTGGCCTCGAAATTGGCGAGCGAACCGTAGCCGGTGGTGGTGTTGGTCATGGCCAGGGTCGCCTTATCGCTGCCGGTGGGCGCAATCAGCTTGACCGAACCATCGCTGCCGACCGGACCGGCGACAAATTGAATGCGTGTGTCAATGTCCGGCTGTGTGGTGGCGTTGACGCCGGCGACACGTGTATCGGTGGAAACCCAACCGGCATCGCCGAAGGTCATCACGTCCACCGCCCCGGCGGACGCGGTCATGCCGCAAACCAGAGCAGCGGTCACAAACGAAGTGGTGTAGAACTTCATGGTATCTCCTCACAAAAAAGAAAAGAAGAAAAGAAAAGGGGGAACAGCAAACAACAGAAGTCACTGCGCCGCGGGGGTGAAGAAAGCTTTCCCCCGCGGCACAGATCGACTGGCGCATCAGTGGCGGCGCTTCAGCAGCATCAGGCCACTGAGGCTCAACAGGGCCAGGCTGGCCGGTTCGGGGATGATTTCCGCGTCGTGGCTGAAGAAGTACACGCCTGGCTGCAGCACGATCGGGGTGTCCAGGGTGTAGGTCAGGCGCCAGATTTCATCATGCATATTGCCGTAATCGTCGCCGAAGATGCGATCGACGCCGGTGTAGGACCAGGCGAACGTGCCGGCCGTGGACTTGGCGCTGAACACATCGCCGGTGAAGCTGGCCAGCGCGGGCATCCAACTGTCGGGGTTGCCGGTCGGATTGTCCTGGACAGCCGACCAGATGTTCATGTCGTACTCGATGAAAGGCGAATCAGAATCGAAGCCGCTGTTTTCATCGTAATAGCCGATGATGGTGTCAACGGTGGTTTCCTGCGTGATCTTGAGATAGCCGGCATAGATCCAGTCCCAGTTGTTGGACATGGAATAGCCGCGGTAGAGGCCGGGCTTATCACCGCTGGCAGCCAATCCGGTGGCGTCGAAGTAATCACCGTATGTGTTGTCCTCGATGCCGTTGTTGTCATAAACGATGTTGCCGGCATTCTTGAGCGTGACGGCGAAGCTGGCGTTCACGGGGAACCAGTCATCCTTGTTCCATGTGTCGAGGGCATAAGCGCCCCAGCCAGGATCATCCAGGAGGTAACGGAAGGTGCCGCCGCTGCCGTTATCCCCGTTGGGCGTGGTGCCGGTGGGGAATTTGCCGCCCGTGATCATGTAGTAATAGCCAAGGTCATCGCGTTCGTTGTCAGCCTGGCCGTCAAAGGCGTTAGCCAGGGCGGACGTCGTGGAAAAGGCCAGAGTCAGCATGATGATGGTGCTTGAAAATTTCATCTTAAACTCCTCAACAAATGGTGTGAAAACGCGGGGGCAATGTAAATACCATCTACAGACAATGCAGACGGCATGGTTGGACAAAGCTGGATCAACCTCAAATGTGCTGGTGATTTCGTCGCGTAACGAGCATCAGACCACTCAGACCCAGCAACAGCAGGCTGGCCGGTTCGGGGATGAGTCCAGTGCGGACGTTGTCGATGGCCAGCACGTCGCCGGCGAATTCGTTCTGCCACACGCTGATCCACACGTAGCTGTTGCCGCCGAGCACCGAACTGGGGCTGGGTCCGCCGGGTGAAGTGGCGGATTTGGTCACCGAACCGATCAGCGCTTGGCTGGCGTCATAGATGCTCATATCGGTGGCGATCAGATCCGTGGCCAGCGGGCCGGTCTTACGGAACGTCATCTCGAAGGTGTACCAACCGGAGCTGGTGATGGTGGCCACGGGAGTCAAATCACCATCGGGGGTGACCACGACCGTGCCGTTGCCGGGAATGCGGAAACGGAAGTTGTGTTCTGCACCATATTCAGAGGTGTCGCTGGTGTTCGCGGGAGACATATCAATCCAGAACGCCTCCAGCGAAGGGTATGGCGTCGGCTGCGCCCAGGCCGTGTCGATGTAAACGTCGATGGCCTGATAAAAATCGCCGTGATAGACCGGATCGCGCCCACCGAACCGACTAAAGCCGCCGTCGCCGAAATACTGGTATCCATAGCCATCGTGCAGATTGGTCAGTTCCGCGTGATAGCTGCCGGTTGCCGACGTCACCGCCAGCGTTCCGGCGCCGGAGGCCACGCGCGTGATGGTGCTGGAGGCGATCCAGTCACCCGTGTCCACCTCAAATCCCTGGTCGTCGTTCAAAGTGGCCTGGGATGTGCCGGCCATCGCCAGCACGAGCAGGCTCATCAAAGTCTGAAGTTGCTTGCTTTTCATGTCTCTCTTCCTTTCGTAAAAAGTTTTGAATGGAACGATTCATCAATGGCTTCGCATCACTCATGCGATAGCCGGTGTAATCTTCTTCTGCTCGTCCGCAGGGCCATTGCGCCGCATGGTGCGGCTCAGGCTGCTGACATCGAGCAAGGCAACGATGGCGCAGCGATGCGGCGCCGATATTTGTTATCCCTCACAAATCAACCATGCGCAGCACCGGGCGGACGATGTCCTTGCCGTCAGCGGCAACTCATGCCGCCGGGCAGACTCGCATCTGCCGCTGCTCGTCAGGTTGACCCGCGCCGTGGATGCCGCAGGCGCGGCGGTCCAGTTCGTCGTCAATCTGTCGAAGCTCGCGGGTGTTGCTGAACACAGCCAGCAGCAGAAGCTGCGCGCTGGTCATCGAGCGCAACCGATGTTCGCCGCAACCATAGGATTGATACGTGCTCATGGTATTTCTCCTCATTCATCTGCGGTGGCGCGCCTCATCCTCTCTCGTGGTGAGGTGTTCCACCTGGTTCAATGGTTTGTCCGGAGTCTGGGCGGTTGCCGGCATGAACACCCCCGGCAGCCCCCGTTGCCGCAAGTTCCCGGCCGCAACATGCCGCATGGCGCCAGGGCACTCATTCACTGATGTGCCTGGCTGCGAACATGACCCCGCATCCCACGAGGGATTGCGAGTTGTGGCCGACGTTTCTTCCGTTGTCTCAATGTCTATACAGTTTGAAGATCACATGATGGTTCCCTGTCATAAAGTTGAGACAGATTGATCGCCGCTCTGTTTTCAAACAGAGTTCAGTGTTACATCCTGTTGATGCCTTTACTTATCTCCCCCTCACACTGCCAGGTGCGGCAGCGCCGGGATCAAAGCAAAGGGCGCACAATCCATTCCGACGACAGTGCCGGCGGAACAGTATCACGCTGTTTGCGCTCCAAGGCGTCGTGCCGACCGATTCGCAGACGATCTACCCATCCTGATATCAGACGGACGCACTGCGCGTCAGCACCATCAGCGTGCCCGGAATGTCAGTCATCTTTTCGGGGATCACTACGTATGGGCCATCAGACCTCCTTCCCGGTCCTGGTTATCCAGGATCAGTGCGAACACTCCGTCACCCGCGCAGGTATCGCGCTGCCTGCTCCAGAGGCATTCTGCAGCGGGGGTCAAAACGACACGTTCATTGCCAAGTCTGTATCCAGCTCCTCACAAATAAAAGTGGCCCTTCCTCCCCGTCAGGAGAGTTGACGGGGAGGGGTAGGGTCACAAGGTCCCAACTTACGTCGGACATGCCCTGCGTCCTGGCGGCAGCAGGTCATGTGCACCCAACAGGGCCAGGCCGGCCCGCTTGGGAAGGGACAGACAAAGATCACCGCCGCGGAATCGGCGCCCATCTGCCATGCCTGAGGATGTGATCCCCGGAATGGTGGTGGGATTACGATTCGCGATCACTCGCGCGGCATGTTCCGCCACCGTGTCACTGCTGGCGGCGAGGGCAAAATCATGCGCCCCCCAGGGTGAGGCTACAATCGCTTCCCCGTCGTCAGCAGACACGGCTGGCTTCAACCGGGTCCGCATGATCCTTCTCCTCCCAAGCAGGCTGCTCAGCAGCCCGTGGAAGCCTCTCTCTCTCTCGAAACTCTGACACAGCGGGGCACCAAGCTCGCCGCTGACATTTTTCGTCCCTCACACGTCCTACCAAGGAGGGGGTAGTGAGCGTGCGGGCACACAGGGGGTGGGGGCAGAATGCATGTCTCCTGGCGGTCACGCATGCCATGCGCTGTCGTGGCCGCGCGCGACCAGGGGCGAACGCCATGTTTCAGTCACATCGCGGCGATCGGCGCGTCAGCAGCAGCATGCCGCCCGCCAACAGGATCAAACTCGCCGGCTCGGGGACCACCAAGGCAATGATGCTGCCCGTCGAGGGCGGCCCGGCAGGGCTAAACCCGCCAACACCAATGGAGGTAAAGGCGCTCGCAGGCCCGCCCCATGGACTCATGTAGTTCTGGATGACGAACTCCCAGGTTTCGCCGGGCGCAAAGATCATGTCGGGTGCAAAGCTCTCAAAGACCAACGGTGTATTCAGACCGCCATAGTCAATCCTGAACGCCAGCCCACCGTTGATAAACCCGTCGTCATTAGTCAGCAAGGTGTCCGGATCAGCCACATAGTGCAGTTCCGTCCAGAACGTCGGGGTCATATTGGTTATGGAAACCAATACGTTCGGCGGACCTCCCGGCTCGTAGTCCACAGGGCACGGTATGTATGGTGTAAGCACGTCGCTGGACGTGATCCATTCATCAGGCGGGAACGGCGGCATGTTGCCCAACTCATCGACCAGTTGCGGCAACACCAGCGGATCTTGGCGCGGTGTATCCTCAACTACGACGGAGGTCGGCATCGCCCAAGCCTGGGCTACCACGCACAATATAACAGGCACCGACATTTTCAGTGCACGTGACATACCTTGTTCCTTTTTCCCGAACATTAATGCGCGATAAGGCCTCTACGCTTTTATTCAATTCACAGCGGCACTTGAAGCTCGCCGCTGACTTTTTTCGTCCCTCACACGTCCTACCAAGGAGGGGGTAGGTAGTGTGAGGGCACAGGGTGTGGGGTCATAGTTAGCAAACGAATCGAGCGGTCCGGGCCATTCAGATCAGTTGTTTCCAGGCAACCGACCGAACTGCATCATGGCGGGCCAGGATCCTTTTCCTCCTGCGCCGTGCTTGTGGCTGATACTAAACCTCCACAGTTTTCACCGGATCAATCCACCGGGTGCCGATTTCCACCGGGCCCAGGGTGGCAGGCGTCTGCCTGCCGAGCAACGAAGCAGCAAGCTGATGAAGCCGCGAGCAGTTGGGCACTGATTCGATCACCATCAAGGCGCCGAGCGATCGCGCTACTATCTCCTCCCGCGGCGTGATGTGTGAAGCGACCAGTGCCCAACGCTGCTGCGGCCAACACATACGGATCGTACGGATCATCGACCATACACTCATGTCCGGGACTTGATCCCCCGCCAGCAGCAGGTCGAAATACATCAACCGCAACATGGCCAGGGCCTGCCGCCCGCTTGTCGCCACTCGCAGGTCGAACTGCTCGGTGGCTGTCGGCGTATCGGGTAAACCTACCGCCAGCAGGGAAATTGATCCGTTCGAAGAACACATCCAAAGACCTCATGTCTTGACTACCAATTTCGACATCCCTGCCGAGAACTCTAATCCTCCGCCATCTATTAATGCGAAGCGTGTGCCAAAAGTCATGGCCGTGACGACTTGATCGTAAGTGACGCGAAGGACCTTGCTTACGCCGCCATTTTTTCGTGTGCCGCCAACATGCCACATCCGGTGAAACAGGTCATCCTGAACATCAGAATGATGACGTAAACCGTTTAAGTGCAGCAATAGCCCCCGACAAACCGCCGGCGGGTTGTTTTAATGATCGCTGGTTAAAACAAGCATTCCCGGCGCGCATTGCCGGCAGCGGAATCAATGCAGTGGGGCAAAAACAGGGAAAATACGAAAATCAGCGAGATGTGCGACGCGGATGCACGGGCACGCGCAAGCGAGAGATCAGACGATTGAGTCGTTGGATGTTGATCCCCAGCAGACGGCTGGCGGCTGCCTTGTTGTAGTTGGCGCGCTTCAGGGCCTCGGCGATGGCGTGACGATTGACCGTGTCCAGGCACAGTTCCGAGCTGACCGCCACGTCGGGGCGGGGCGAGCGCAGCGGGGCCGGCAGATCCATCAGCTCAATCACGGGGCTGTTTGCCAGCACGTGGGCCCGTTCGATGACGTTGGCCAGTTCGCGCACATTGCCCGGCCAGGGGTAGCGTTGCAGGGCCTCGGCCGACTGGGGAGACAGCCGGCGCAGCGGCTCGTCGTACAGCATGGCCTGGGCGCTGAGAAAATGCTCCGCCAGGGGCAGGATGTCTTCCGGGCGCTGCCGCAATGCGGGCAGGTTCAGGGCCACCACGTTGAGGCGGAAATAGAGGTCCTGGCGGAACTCGCCGCGGCGGACCATCTCGGTCAGATCGCGGTGGGTGGCGGTGAGGATTCGCACGTCCACGGCAATCTGGCGGGTCGAGCCGACCGGCACCACGCATCGCTCCTGAATGACGCGCAGCAGTTTGGCCTGCAGGGGCAGAGAAAGCTCGCCCACCTCATCCAGGAAGAGCGTGCCGCCGTCCGCCGCCCGGATAAAGCCGATCGAATCGCGCACCGCGCCGGTGAAGGCGCCGCGCACATGGCCGAACAATTCACTTTCAAAGAGGGCATCGGCCAGGGCCGAGCAATCGACGGGCACGAAGGGCTGATTGCGGCGTTGGGAGACAGCGTGCAGATGGCGGGCGACCATCTCCTTGCCCGTGCCGGTTTCGCCCAGAATCATCACCGTGCATTGGCGACTGGCCAAAGTGGTGGCAAGCGTCTTGATGGATTTGATGGCGTGAGAACACCCAATCAGTCGCACCGCTGCCAAAGCATGGCGGTCTTCACTGACGAGTGTGTTGCCAGCTTCTCCTCGCATCGCTCCCCCTTCTCCTTGTAAGAAGTGAAACCTCACACCCATCGCGCCGCCGAATAACCAGCGGCGAGAACGACATACAGACTATGCAGCAGCGCTGTGCACGATACCCCACAACATGCAGGCGGTGTCTGCTCTCGAATAGAGCTTGCGCCGCAGCATTACCCTGTAATGCCCGATAGTAACGAGTCTGCCGGTTGTGTCAACAGTAACTTGCAGTGTCTTTGACAGAAACTTATTCAGATTCCCTCCCATTTTGCGCAAAGGCTCAAAACAGCCTGGATTAACAGGTCCGCCAACCCCGCTTCGCCATCAAATATCGAGGTTTGTGACATGCTGTTCCCGACCGCGGATCAGGATATAGTGGTGCCCGCATTCCTTGTCCAAACAAACCGTTCATCTTTCCTGATGTCTCTGAGCTGGAGCCAGTTATGTCCATAGCCTCTTCTTCCGCAGCTTACTCGCAGGCACAGCAGCAATACGCGCCATTGGGCGTGGATACCCAGAAGGCCATCGAACGCCTTTCCCGCGTCAGCATCAGCCTGCACTGCTGGCAGGGCGACGATGTGGGCGGCTTTGAATCCAGCGGCGAAGACCTCGGCGGCGGCCTGGCGGTCACCGGCAACTACCCCGGCAAAGCATGTAATCCCGACCAGTTACGTGCAGACCTGGAGAAAGCCTATTCCCTGATCCCCGGCCGCCATCGCCTGAATCTGCACGCCTTCTACCTTGAATCCCAGGGCAAAAAGATCGAACGCAACCAGATCACGTCCGCCCACTTCCGGGGGTGGATCGACTGGTGCAAGGCTCAGAAGCTGGGCATGGACTTCAACCCCACCTGCTTCGCGCATCCCATGGCCTCCGATGGCTTTACGCTCGCCCACCGCGATCCCGCCATCCGCCGGTTCTGGATCGACCACTGCACCGCCTGCCGCCGGATCGGCTCCGAAATCGGCCAACAGCTCGGATCACCCTGCGTCACCAACGTCTGGATCCCCGACGGCTACAAGGACATCCCCGCCGACCGTCTCGCCCCCCGCCAGCGCCTGCTGGACGCCCTCGACCAGGTCTTCGCCGAGCAGATCAATCCTGCCCACAACCTCGATGCCGTGGAAAGCAAGCTCTTCGGCATCGGCAGCGAAAGCTATGTCGTCGGCTCCTTCGAGTTCTACTATGCCTACGCCATCACCCGCCGCAAACTCATGTGCCTCGATGCCGGCCACTTCCACCCCACGGAAACCATCACCGACAAGATCAGCTCCGCCCTCATGCACCTGCCCGAAATCCTGCTGCACGTCAGCCGCGGCGTGCGCTGGGACAGCGATCACGTGGTCATCCTCAACGACGACCTTCAAGCCATGATGCTGGAACTGGTGCGCGGCAACTTCCTGGAGCGCACGCACATCGGCCTGGACTTTTTCGATGCCTCCATCAATCGCCTGGCTGCCTGGGTCATCGGCACCCGGGCCACGCTCAAAGCCCTGCTGCTGGCCATGCTGGAGCCGACCGCCAAGCTGCGCGATCTTGAAAACGCCGGCGATTACACCACTCGCCTGGCCCTGATGGAGCAACTCAAGACCATGCCCTTCGGCGCCGTGTGGGACCACTATTGCGCGATGCAGAACGTCCCGGTCGAAAGCGCCTGGCTCGCGGAAGTGAAGACATACGAGAAGAACGTGCTGTCCAGGCGAGGGTAAACATCCGCTACGTAGCGCCGCGGCTCTGCCGCGCTCTCGTGATGTGTATGCAAACGCGACAAGTCGCGTCGCTATGTATTTTGCGGTGTTACTTCCGGGTGTTACTTCCGGGGGCTACTTCCGCGGGTGCCTGAGTTGATCCAGCGCCACCGCCGCGATGATGATGCCGCCGATGACCATTTCCTGCACCCACTTGGGCCAGCCCATCTGTTGGCCACCCATGTAGAGGATGGTGATGATCAGGGCCCCGATGATGGAGCCGAGGATCGAGCCTTCGCCGCCCATCAGGCTGCCGCCGCCGATGACCACCGCGGCGATGACGAACAGTTCATACGACACGCCGGTCATGGGCTGCCCGATACCGCTGATAAAGGAGAACTGCATCAGACCAGCCAGTCCCGCAAACAAACCCGCCAGCGTGTAAACCAGAATCTTGGTCCGCCCCACCGGCACCCCGCACAGCCGCGCGGTTTCCTCGTTGGAACCGACCGCATAAACGTGCCGCCCGAAGCGCGTGTAGCGCAGCAGCAGCGCTGCCGCAATCGCCGCGACGATCAGCATCCAGATCCCCACCGGCAGCAGCATCCATTGCTTGGCCGGATTGGTCAGTGTCGGGTCCATGATGCCGGTCAGCCAGGTGTCCTGCGGCGGATAAATGTCCTTTTCGTGCGCAATGCCCTTGGCCAGTCCGCGGAAGATGCCCATGGTGCCCAGCGTCACGATGAACGGCGCCAGGCGCAGGCCCACGATCAGCGCACCGTTGCACATGCCCGACACCACCGCAATGAACACCCCGGCCGCCAGCGCCACGATCGGCAGCATCACCGGGTGCTGCTGGATCAGGTAAACCGTCACGCCGTCCTTACCGACCGCCGAAAGGTTCAGCACCCACGCCACGATGATCACCGACAGGGCGATGATCGACCCCACCGACAGTTCGATGCCGGCCGCGATAATGACCAGCGTCATGCCCAGGGCGGCGGTTGCATAGACCGCCGATTGCCGCGCGATGTTCTCCATGTTGCGCAGCGAGACGAACTTGCCGTCTTCGACCATCAACGCGAAGAACAGGAACACCAGGGCCAATGCCATGAACCGGCCCAGTGTGTTCACCCACGGGCTGCGCAGGAAATCCAAACGCCCTTTGTCCGCTGCTGCCTGGTTCATGCCGCCTGTTCATCCTTGCCGATGGCTGCCACCATCAGATCATGTTCGTTCCACTGATCCACCGGCCGGGCCTCGCCGAGCCTGCCGCGACACATCACCGCGATGCGATCGCACACGCCCAGCAACTCCGGCAGATAGCTGCTGACCATCAGCACCGCCTTGCCGCCGCGGGCCAGTTCATCAATCAGACGATAAATCTGGGCCTTCGATCCCACATCGATCCCGCGCGTCGGCTCATCCAGCAGCAGCACATCGACATCAGCGTGCAGCAGTCGGGCGATGGCGACTTTCTGCTGATTGCCGCCGGAAAGTGACGACACGGACGCGCTTGCCGACTGACATCGAATCGCCAGTTTCTCGATCCACGGTTTTACTGCTGTATTCTGCCTGCCTGGGCGCACGAAGCGCCACGGCCCCAAGCCGCGCAGCTTCGGCAGCGTCACGTTCTGGGCGATGCTCAGGCCCACCGCTAGACCTTCATTCTTGCGGTCTTCGCTCACCATGCCGGCGCCGCGCCGCCAGTTGCCGCGCGACGTTGTTGATGCGTTGAACAGGCCGATCTTCACCTGTCCGCTGCGCAGCGGGTCCATGCCGAAGATCGCCCGCATCATCTCCGTGCGACCCGCCCCGATCAGGCCCGCGATGCCCAGCACCTCGCCGCGCCGCAGTTGCAGGCTCGCAGACGCCGGCTTGCGCTTGCCCGCCAGTTCATGCAGACTCAGCACCACCTCGCCCGCCTGATGCACATTCCGGGGATAGAGATCATCCACCTGCCGCCCCACCATCATGGCGATGATTTCATTGTTTCCGACCTGCGACACTTCGCCTTCACCCACGGATTCGCCGTCGCGCAGCACGCTGAAGCGATCGCACACCGCCCGCACTTCCTCCAGAAAATGCGAGATATAGATGATGGCCATGCCCTTGGCCTTCAGTCGCCTGATCAACGCAAACAGGCGGTCGATGTCCTGTCGGGTCAGGCTGCTGGTCGGTTCATCCAGCACCAGCACGCGGCACTCGGTGGCCACCGCCCGGGCGATTTCCACCAGTTGCTGCTGCGCCAGCGACAGATGCCCCACGATCGCGGTCGGTGAAACGTGCTCCAAGCCCACCTGGTTCAGCGCGTGTCGTGTGATCTTTTGCGCCTGCTTTCGTCGCACAAATGGCCCAAGTGTCGGCTCGATGCCCAACAGCACGTTCTCCGCCACCGACAAGTGCGGAGCCAGCGAAAGCTCCTGGTAGATCATCGCCACACCTTGCCGGCGGGCATCCAGCGGATGGCGCGGGCGATAGGGTTCGCCATCGAGCGTCATCATCCCTTCATCAGGCGCATGAGCCCCGGAGAGAACCTTCATCAAGGTGCTTTTACCCGCGCCGTTTTCGCCGACCAGCCCCATCACCGGCCCGCGCTGCACGGCCAAATTGACGTTCCGCAGGGCGACAGTCGCCCCGAAACGTTTACTGACGCCGCGCATGGTCAAACGCGATTCAGACATGAATGCCAATCACTCCAGGCCGACAAGTTGGCGGATCTCCGGCTCGTTCTGCAGACGGTCCCTGGTCACCAGTTCGACTTGCGTCTCCACATACTCGGGCACTTCCCGGCCGCGCAGATGATTGACCATCGTCTGCACCGCGAGGTAGCCCATCTTTCTGGGGTTCTGCGAGACCAGGGCATGGATGTTGTCGCTCTGCAACTGGCGCAGCAGGCGAGGGTCGGTATCGAAGCCGATGAAAATCAATTCCACGTTGACGCCACCCTTGCGCATGTCGTTGAGCGCAGCAGCCATGCCCACGGTGCTGTAGAGGTTGGCTGCGAAGATGCCATCCAGTTGCAGCTTGCCGTCTTTGACGAAACCTTCCAGCGTGTTGCTGGCGGTTTTCTTGGTGCCCGCCACGGTGCCGTCCTCGGGATAAGGATCAGCCAGCACCTGGGCGCCGCCAGCCTTGACTGTTTCGATGAAGCCGTCGGCGCGGGCCTCGGTGGAGCCGGTGCCCTGCACGTAGCGCTGCACCAGCAGCCGCTTGCCGTTCAGGTCACCACCGAGAAATTGCTTCATGCCCTCAGCAGCGACGACGCCGCCCTTGTGGTTGTCGGTGGCGACGAAACTGACCTGGGCGTCGCCTTCGACCGCTGAGTCCATGATGACCACGGGGATGCCGGCATCAGTGGCCGCCTGCACGTTCTTGCGCATGGCGCGGGTGTTCAGCGGCGCCAGTACGATGCCGTCAACGCCGAGGTTGATCATGTTCTCGATGATCTTGTTCTGCTCAGCGATCTCGGTTTCACCCAGCGTGCCTTCCCAGCGAATTTTGACGCCCAGTTCATCGGCAGCCTGCTGAGCGCCCTGCTGGACGGTTTCCCAGAACTCGCCGCCGGTGCTCTTGGGAATCACCGCCAGAGTCAGCGTCCTGTCCGCTTGCGCCGCGGGTGGTGGCGACGACTGCTGGCCGCATGCGAAACAAAGCAGACTGATGATCGAGACCAGGACCGTGACGACGAAAGTGCGCATCGCGCTGCTCCTATGAAAGCAGATGTGTCATGCAGTCATCTTATCAGGACGCAACCGTAACGTTTCAGCGCGGCTCGACGCTCTTGAGATCGAACGATGCTGCCACCACGGACCGCGCTTCGCTTACGTCCCGCAGCGCTCCCAGGGCGATGGCCTGCACCAGGGCATTGCCGGTGGCGGTCGCTTCGTAGGGTCCGACCTGCACGGGCAGTTTCGTGGCATCGGCGGTCAACTGGTTGAGCAACTGATTGTGTCCGCCGCCGCCGACGATGTGCAGGCGATGGATCGGTCGATTCGCGATGCGACTGAGTGTGGCCAGTACACGGGCGTAGCTGTTCGCCAGACTGTCGAGCACCAGGCGCACCATCTTGCCGGGCGAATCAGGCAGTTCGATGCCCGCTTGGCGGCAGCGCTCAGCGATGCGGCCGGGCATGTCGCCGGGCGAGGCGAAAACGGAATCGTTGGGATCGATCCGCCCCGGCGAAGGCCCCGCTTGCTCGGCCCACTGGGCCAACTGCTCGTAACTGTACTTCTGCCCAGCCTCGGCCCACACCCGGCGGCACTCCTGCACCAGCCACAAACCCGTCACGTTCTTCAGCAGGCGCGTAGTCCCCGCTACGCCGGACTCGTTGGTGAAGTTGGCCTCCAAAGCGGCATCGCTGCGCAGCGGCGCGTCCAACTCGAAACCCAGCAGCGACCACGTGCCGCTGGACAGATACGCCGACTCTTTATCACCCAACGGCGTCGCGGCCACGGCACTGGCGGTGTCGTGCGAACCGGTGGCGATCACCGGCACCTTCGGCGACAATCCCAACTCTTCAGCCACAGCCGAACGCAGCGTGCCGATGATCTTCTCAGGCGCAATGACGTCCGGAAAAATGGACAACGGCACACCGAGCGCCTCGGCAAACTCGCTGACCCACCGCCCTTCAACTGCATCGTAAATCTGCGACGTGCTGGCCATGGTCAGTTCGCCGACCTTTTCGCCGGTCAGCCAGTATGCCAGCAACTGCGGCATCATCAGCAGCTTGTCGGTCCGTTGCAGCGGTTGCAGCGGATCCTCAGCGTCGGCGGCCAGTTGGTACAGCGTGTTGAGGGCCATGAACTGGATGCCGGTGCGGCGATAGATGGCGTCGCGGCCGAGCTTTTCCAGCACGCGCGGACAAGTCTTGTCCGTGCGTGGATCACGATACGCCACGGGCGGCCGCACGAGTCGGCCGGACTTATCCAGCAGACCGTAATCAACGCCCCAGGTGTCGATACCGATGCCGTCGAGACGCGGCACCTGCTGCCCGGCCAGGGCAAGGCCGCGCTTGATCTGCTCCCACATGCCCAGCACGTCCCAGCACCACAGTCCGGGCGCGGTATCGTCGGGCAGATAGATCGGGCGATGCTCGAAGCGATGCATCTGGCGCAGCTCAAGCTTGCCGCCATGCAACTGCGCCAGCAGCACGCGCCCGCCGGATGCCCCCAGGTCCACGGCCGCCAGGTTCAACGAATCAGCCACAATGTTCCTCCATTTACAGTTTCGCCAGGCGCTGCGACAGGGGCGTGCCGTCCTTGGCGCTGCCGCAGAGGTTCACCTGGATGCCCATCGCCGTGGCCATGGCAGCCTTGGCGGCCAGAGCGCGGTCGGCGGACTTTTCGTTGTCGGCGTAAACCACCTGGATGTGGTTGGCCTGGTGCTTGGCCATCATCTGATCGCGCGACACGCCGTAGGTCACGCCGTGCATGATCGGCCACTGCGGCGTGGTCGACTGCCACCGGCGCTGTGTCTCTTGCGGGGGAAGGTCGATCGCCTTGCCGCGGCCGAGGTCCATGTGCAGCGCGTCGTCAGCCACGTAGATACGGCTCCAGACGATTTCGCCGGCCTTGCTCACGCCCTTGATGGTCGAACCGCCCAGACGGAAGTACATCGCAGGCTGACGCTCGCCGGTCGCGCTCTTCCAACTGTCGGCAAAGTGCGTCGGCGGAACGGAGCCGGAGATTTCAAACACCCAGACGTATTCATCGGTCGTGCCGCTGGCATCGGGATCGCCCCAGCGCAGATCGTGCAGCGTGTTGTCGGGGCACATGCCCATGGCGGTCCACACGCGATGCGTGATCAGGCCGTCAAGCCCGGCACATTCGTCAGCTTCGTTGAAGTGTGTGATCGCTTCGCCTTCGCGGATGATCGAGCCGTCAGCCCGCGTCACCGGCGGACGCTGCGTGCAGTTGAGCGTGCCTTCGACCAGATCGGAAGCCGGCAGCAGGTCCTTGAGACCCTGCTGATACTGGATGCCGATGGCGTCGCAGCCGAACTCGTCAGCGATGCGTACGGCCGCGATGTAGGTCTTGGCCTGCATCAATATCTGGGCGTCGGTCAGATCGGTGGCGTCGTTGGGGCCGGTGTTGAACTTCATGCCCGCATCGTCGTACCACTTGCGCACCGCACGCGCCTCGTCATCACTGACCTGCGTGGCGGCGAAGTACAGCGCGGACTGACTCAGCCGCTCCTTGAACACGCCCGTGGGGTTGAGCAGGTGATCGGGGATGATGGCGTTGAACATGCCCATGCAGCCTTCATCGAACACGCCCATGATGGCGTAGCGCTGCTTGAGTTGTTCAGCCAACGCCTCACCCAGTTTGCGCTCCTTGCCGGGCAACTTGTTGGTCTTGAGCGCCTGCACGTGCGAGAGGTCGTGCTTGATCTTGCCGGTCCTGCACCAGCTTTCGAGCTTTTTGCGGAAGGTCTTGTCGGCAAAGTCTTCGCTCCAGAGCAGGCTGTACTTGCGCCCCGCCTTGGTCAGCGAGCCGCGCAGGTTCAACGCGCCCACAAGGCCCGGCCACTGCCCCGACCAGTTGGCCAGGATCAGCACCGGCCCGCGATGAGCCAGCAGACCAGCCAGCACGTGATGGCTGTATTGCCACACCGCCTCGGCGACGACCAGCGGGGCATCGGGGTGGATGGTCGAGAACACCTCGCGGCCGAGGCTCTGGCTGCTGATGAAACCGTGAGGCTGCGTGCTGCCTGCCCGAACGATCTTCCAGCCCAGTGCCTTGAACGCGGCCACGGTGTCAGCTTCCAGTTGTTGCTGGGCCGGCCAGCAGACACTGTTGGCGCTTTCGCGCAGGTCGCCCGAAGCGATCAGCACCGCGGTCCTGGAGCCGACCTTCTTGGGTTTGCTCATCTTGGGAGTCTTGTAGGTCGCCATGTCGATAATCCTTGGTAACAGATGTTGATTGATTGACGGATCAGCCCGCGGAGCCGAGGAAATCAACCTCGAGCGGGACGTTGACTTTCGCACCTTGTTCGCCGGTCAGCGTGACGCCGCCTGCGCTTCCGGGGGCGGGCGTGATGGCATTGACGCGGCCGAAGCGCTTGGAAACTTTCGCCACGGCCATGATGTAGTTGACCGCCAGCTTCTTGCGCGGGCTCAGCTTCAACGCAGTGACGTAGCCGCGTTTGGTATGCGGGTTGGGTTTGGATGAAGCGGCGATGCCGTCGAAGAAATAGCCGGTGACGTCTTCGATGCCGATGACGTTGATATGCCTGCCGCACCACGGCTCGTAATACCGCCCGCCGTTGGAAAGCCACAGCACCGTGCCGGTGAGCACCTTCGGATCGCGCAGGCTGAACCAGACGTAACCTTGCGACGGCACGCTCAGCGCCGACCATGCCAACTTTAGCTTGGGATCGGCCATCAACTGCACCGCATCCTCGAAGCCGCGCCGGGCCGGGTAACAGGAAACGTCGGTCGTCGTCCCATCGATCATGGGCACGCGGTCCAGCCGCTTGAACACCGCGCCGGGCTTGAACATGCTGTAGCCGCCCTGCTGCGGGTTCTCCACCGGATCGTGATACGTCTGACCCAGCGTCCACTTGCTGAAGCTCAGCAATCCGCTGCCGGGGGTATCGGGCAGCTTGAGCATGGGGTGATGTCCGAAGCACATCGGGCCGGAGGTTTTGCTGAAGACGTGCTGGACGTACAGCGCGTCGTGGCCGTCGATCAGTGTGATTTTCTTGTCGATCTGCCCGCGGCGAACGGTGGTCTTGAGAGAAAGGTGAAGCGTGCTGCGATCCGGATCGCGTTGCAGCGAGCGGAAGGTCCAAGGCTCGTTGGCAGCCTGGCCGTGCAGCGGATGTTGCTCGCCGCGATAGGGTTGGCTGTTGCCCCCGAATGGTGCGCAGAAGAAGTCACCGCGCAGCACGCGCAGGATGGCCGGTTGCTTGAGGGCCATCTTCGTACCGCCCCAGGGCGCGACGCTGAATGGTTCAATCGCCTTGCCCTTGCGATCGAACGTCACCGGCCCCAGGTGCCCGCCGTCACGGGTGACCAGGGCCAGCACCCGATCGCTGCTGAGGGTCCAGGAAGGTTCGCCTTTGTACGTGCGCAGCTTGACGGAGCGTGGTGTTTTCATGGCCGCCATGATACCAATCTCCGCACGCCGCAGTCGCAATCGCTACCATGCTCAACAGCGAGCGACGACTGACCAGAATGGTTCGAGCCTCGCCCTACATTGCACTGTTGACTGGACGAAAGAATATGAAAGCCATCGTGGTGATGTTCGACACGCTCAACCGGCATTTCCTGCCTCCCTACGGCTGCAGCGAATCGATCGCCCCCAACTTCGCCCGCCTGGCCCGTCGCACCGTCACCTTCGATCGCAGCTACGTCTGCTCCATGCCCTGTATGCCCGCGCGGCGCGACATGCACACCGCTCGGCCTAACTTCCTGCACCGCTCCTGGGGCGCCATCGAGCCGTTCGATGACTCCGTGCCTGAAATGCTGCACGAGGCCGGCGTACACACCCATCTGACCACTGACCACTACCACTACTTTGAAGACGGCGGGATGAACTATCACTGCCGCTACACCACTTGGGACGCCAGTCGCGGCCAGGAAGGCGATCCCTGGATCGGGCAGGTCGCTGATCCCGACATTCCACCCGTGGTGCACGCCCGCAAGATCGGGCGCAAATGGCGGCAGGACTTCATCAACCGCGCCGCCACGCCCACCGATGCTGAGCACAGCCAGACCCGCACCTTCCGCAACGGCCTGGAATACATCGATCGCAATCACGATCAGGACAACTGGTGCCTGACCATCGAAACCTTCGATCCGCACGAGCCGTTCTTCAGCCATCGGATGTGGAAGGATCGCTTCGCCGAGCATTACGACAAATACAAGGGCAAACACTTCGACTGGCCGCCCTACGATCGCGTCACCGAAATGCTGGAAGAATCCGAGCACCTGCGCTTTGAGTACCTGTCGCTGCTGGCCAAGTGCGACGCCAGCCTGGGCATGGTGATGGACAAGATGGATCGCTACGACCTGTGGAAGGACACCATGCTGATCGTGTGCACCGACCACGGCTTCCTGCTGGGCGAACACGAAATGTACGCCAAGGTGTGGATGCCCTTCTATGAAGAAGTCTCGCACACGCCGTTCTTCATCTGGGATCCGCGCTGCGGCAAGGCCGGCGAACGACGCAACGCCCTGATTCAACCGGCCATCGACATTCCCGTCACGCTGCTGAACTACTTCGGCATTGCGCCGACCTCGGACATGCGCGGCCACGACCTGGCCATGTGTGTCCGCAGCGATCAGGCGGTGCGCGAGGCGGCGATCTTCGGCGTCTTCGGTGGTCACATCAACGTCACCGATGGCCGTTACGTTTACATGCGTGCTCCCGTCAACAACGACAATCAGCCGCTCTACGAATACACCCTGCTGCCCTGCGCCATGGCCAACCGCGTGACGGAGAAGGAGCTGGCCGGCGATCGGATCGAGCTGTGCGAGCCGTTCAACTTCACAAAGAACTGCCACCTGCTGAAGGTCCGCGCCAACTTCAACGGCAGCATGTCCAGCCGCCAGGCCAAATTCGCCACGCAACTGTTCGACCTGCAGAATGATCCGCAGCAGCTCAAGCCCATTCAGGATGCGGCCGTCGAGCAGCGACTCATCCAGCAGATGGTTCGCCTGATGCGCGATTGCGATGCACCCGCCGAGCAATATCAGCGCCTCGGTCTGCTCACAACCTGACGCCCCGGCTGCTTGCGGCTTCGCGAAAACTACCGCCAATCTCTCACGGCCGCTCGCGCAGCGCCCGCTTGTACTGCGCCGGCGACTGTCCGGTCAATCTACGAAAAACCCGGTGAAACTGCGGATAACTGCCAAAACCGGCTTTCATCGCCGCGGGCATGATGTCGATGCCGCGCCCGCGCCCGAAGATGTCCATGAAGCGATCCAGCCGCACGCGGTTGCGATAGGCGCTCAGACTCTGGCCGATCTGCCGGGCGAACACCCGGCTCAATCGCGCGGGGCTCAACCCGCTTTCGCGTGCCAACTGATCCAACGAATAACACGCACCTTTCCCGTGCAGCAGACTCACCGCCCGTCGCACGGCTGGATGCACCGCGGCGCCGCCCTGGTCATGCGCCGCAGCGCAGAACAATGACCAGCCTTCGGTCAACACCACCGTCAACGCCGCGTTGTAGCGATCCGCTTCGCGCTCCAGGGCAACTTGTGAAACGCACATGCGCTCCAGTTGCGCCGCAGCTTCCGCGCCGAGCATGCGCGTGATCGGGCCGCTGGGTCGCGCATGCGTCAACGGCAAATACTCATCTGTGCGACAGCTCCATCGCACCAGGCTGGGGCGGAACACCGCGATCCACGCTTCAAAGTCGTCCGACTCATCCAGCAGCAGGTGCTCGTCCTCCGGAAACAACCAGATCAGCGTGCCGGGACGCAGGTCGTGGCGCCGCTCACCCACCAGGTAACTGGCCTCGCCGCGCTGCACGAGGTTGAACTCCAGCTCCTCATGCGTGTGCCTGACCCGACCCGCACCCGCCCCCGGAAGGGTCCGGTGCAGCCAGAGCCTGCCTTCCAGTTGGCCGGGTAGTTTGAGTTGGGCTCTCATCCGACACAAAATGATAACAAATCAGCTATTGATGAGCAGCATTGGATCTCAAACCGCACATAATGATAGGATCAATCTCAGAGGGAGGTGCCATGACCAAGGCGATCAAACCCGCTTCCGTGAACCCGGCGGGCAGCGCGACCGCACCGGGCGTTCCGGCCGTACCCCGCATTCAAATGCGCAACTATCCAACCGCCCGTCAGCATTTCATCGACTGGTGGAACCAGCGCGGCATGGTGCTGTGGATCACCGCACCGGCCGACAAGCCCTGGATCGACGCACCCGCCCCGCCGCCGCCGCGCAACATGCAGGAAAGATGGTTCGGGCCTGAATACCGGGCCGCCCGGTTCATCTATGACTTGTCACGTCTCTGCTTCGTCGGCGATGCCTTTCCAATGGCGGTCGCCGTCGCCGGTGCGGGTGATCTGGCAGCATATCTGGGATGCCCCATCGAGTTGACCGATCGCACGGTGTGGTTTCATCCCGCCATCAACGAGCCGCCGGAGGATCATCCGCCGCTGAAGCTGGACCCGCAGTCGCCGGTGCTGGGACAGACCATCGCCATGCTTGAGCGCGTGTCGCAGGTCAGTGCCAGCCGCTTCATGCTCACCATGCCGGACATCGTGGAAAACATCGACATCCTCGCTTCGCTGCGCGGCACGGAAAAACTGCTAATCGACATGATCGACCGGCCGCAATGGGTTGTCGAGCGCGTCGAGCAGATCAATCAAATCTACTTTGAGGTCTTCGACCTGCTGCGTCCCTATGTGCAGGACGCTGAGGGCGGCAACGCCTTCTGCTTCAACGTCTGGGGCCCCGGAAGGACCGCCAAAGTGCAATGCGATGCGTGCAGCATGTTCGGCCCGAGCATGTTCAAACGTTTCGTCGTACCCGCCCTGACCGAGCAGTGCCGCTGGCTGGATTACGCCATGTATCACCTTGACGGCGAACAGGCGCTACCCAACCTCGACCTGCTATTGGAGATCGAACCGTTGCGAGCCATCGAGTGGACGCCAGTGCTCTACTCGCTGGGCGAGGGTGGCGGCCATCCCAAGTGGTACGACCTCTATCGCCGCATTCTCAAAGCGGGCAAGAGCGTGCAGGCCATCCGCGTGCAGCACGACCAGGTGATCCCGCTGCTCGATGCGGTGGGCAGCCGCGGCATGTACATCTGGGCCAGCGCTCCCGATGAGCAAACCGCCCGGGAAATAGCGGAAAAAGCGGAGTCTTACCGGTGAGGGAGTAGGCAGTAGGCAGTAGGGTGTAGGCAGCCCCTTTCATATAGCCCCGGCCTTGGCCGGGGAGCAGGGAGTAGGCCGTAGGGTGAGGGCCGCCCCGCAGTAGTTTGGTCTGCATCTATCGGGTATAGTGTCGAAGCATGGCCAGGAAGCGCAACACCGGGAAGAGCGCGGGAGCACAGGCCGCCCACGACAAACCCGTCAGGAAGCGGAAGTCGTCCCCCGCCGCCGCATCCGGGGCCGCCCTGCCGCCACCACTTCGCCTGACGCAACTGCCTGCCATCGCGGCTCATGCTTGGTCAGAAAACTACCCGTTCCGGTTTCTTCTCCTATTGTCCCTCTACCAACTATGCCAGATGGTGATTTGGCTGTTTTTGCTGGAGTTTTAGAATATTTGATACCCGTACATTCCCCTGTCAGAATTGAGCAGCAATAAACGGAGCTCGTCATGCCCCAACAAATCGAACTGCTAACCGAAATCCGCGATCTTCTACATGTGATGGCCGAACCGGCTCTGGCAAAGCGAGATGAGAAGTTGCGGAATGCTCTACGCACTGTTGTGGGTAGGAGCAAGAAGAAAGCCGCAGCCGTTGTGTTGATGGACGGATTGAATTCGCAAGCGGCTATTGTCAAAAAGTCTAAAATTGACCAGGGCGATCTAAGCAGACTGGTGAAGGCTCTTGCGAAAAAATCGCTGATCGCGTCAAACGAAAAGCAACCCAAGCTGTGTATCACTATTCCACCAAACTTCTTTGAACAGGGGGACAACTCTGATGACTGACAACGCAAACGAACTTCTTGTCACTGTCCGCAAAATTTACTCACTTTTGGAACTGCTAGCCGAGGACAAAATCGCGCAGCGCGACGCGAAGCAGCGAACAGCGCTGCTTGAGATTGTTGGGACCAGTGCAAAGAAGCAGAAGTCCGTGTTGTTAATGGACGGAACTCGAACACAGAAGGAAATAATCACCAAGACATCAGTTAACCAGGGCGATCTCAGCGCAATGGTCGGGAAGCTCCACAGGGCTAAGCTCCTGACAGGTGATAAGAAGACCCCAAAACTGATCATCACTATTCCCTCCAACTTTTTTGAGAGCAATGCAAAAACAAAGTGAAGAAAAGCTGGTAGATGTGCTTGTCGATATCCGAAACTGGATTCGCGCTGCCGCGCATGGACCGGTGAAGACTCTACTGGAAGCTGCACTCCCAGATGATAAGTCCCGGATGGCGTACCAGATGCTAGATGGTACTGCCTCAATGGATCAGGTTCGTAAAACCTGCAAGATGAGTCCAAATGCCCTTTTGGCACTGGCAAATCAATGCACTGCGATGGGCCTCATGGAATTGAATGCGGAAAAGAAGCGTGTGAGATTGTTCGATTTGGCTGATTTTGGTCTACTTGGGGATGATGAGTCAACTATATCAGGAAAAAGATCGTGAGCGACAAGCGATATAAAAAGGATGCCGTCGAGGTCTCGTCGCAATCGATCCAAGATCAGCTTGTTGCAATCAAAGACCGACTTAGTGCAATCGAGACGATTCAGAGCATCTCGAACGCGTCAGTTGTGAAGCTGTATGTCCAAGAGCACCTCCAAACCAAAGACGCGAAGAAGATCATGAAGGAATGCGCGGAAGCAAAGACGAAGTCGCACCTTCAGACCGTCTTCGGCTACAAGAGCATGCAAGCATTGGACTACCACCTTAAGCCGCTCCGCGAGGCAGACCTGCTCCGAGACAAGGTCGACAATGGCATAATCCTCCTCGAATGGAGCAACCTTTTTCGTCGTCTTCCCAAGTCCACGATTAAGTCTATCCTAAGCGATTCAAAGGGGTCCGGAGTCAAAGGGTGAAAAAAGGAAAAGGAAAGCCCCGCGAACGTGACAACCTGTCGCTGAAAACGCGGGTCGCCGTTTTGACTGAATCGGGCTATCGTTGCGCCGTTCCGACTTGCCGCACCATTCTAGCGCTCGACACGCATCATATTTGGGAAGTCTCCGCTGGAGGCGGCAATGATCCATCCAACTTGATCTCGCTTTGCCCGAACTGTCACGCGCTTTACCATCGTGGAACCATCAAAGCCGAATCGATTTATGTGTGGAAGGCGATGCTAGTTGCGATCACACGCGCCTTTGATGGCGAAGCTATCGACCGACTACTATTTCTTGAGTCCTGCGGGAAGGATTTTCTCGTCGTTTCCGGGGATGGTCTTCTGCACTTCTCGCGTCTCATCGCCGCCGGTTTGGCAACAGCGGAGCAGAAAGCGAACAACAATTGGCAGCTTGTCACATATGCTGTGAATATCAACGATAAGGGCCGACAACTGATTACCGCTTGGAAGGAAGGGGATCGTACACGCCTTCGTGAGGTGATGGGCGGGCCTATTCTCGAGGGCAGGAAACGTAAAAAGATAAGGGGGGGGTGTCATTGATTGGGTAGTCCGAAGGTATCTGCGTTCACTGGCTATGCAAATCTGCGCCATCTGCGGTTTCTTCTGATCTTTGCGTCTCTGCATCTCCGCGTCCTCCGCGTCCTCCGCGTCTTGGCGGTTCAACATCCTTCGGGTGGAAAAGGGCGTCCAACGGGGTCGGGTGTCTGCGCTTGAGCGTACAAAGATTGCCGAATCACACTGCGGCCCCTCGCGAAGCGCCCGTATCCACTTGCTACCGCACCGTGGGTGTTCGTGCGCTGAACAGGTAATTTCGCCAGTGGACCGTTGACTTTCGCGAATTGATTCGAGGAACACGCGAGATCAATGTGCGCATTTGCTATTGCGCCCGGGCATGACGCGAGTACACACGATCAACACGCGGGTACCCACGGCGACCATCCACGTACACTTACCCACCGCACGCCTTCACACGGGGCGAGCGGGACTGCACACAGCTGTCACGCGGGTGTACACGATGCGGGCGAAACTGCGCACGGCCCCGGAAGTTGTGCGCTCAATGCTTCCGGGCGAGCACGCGCTGCTTCCGGGGGTGGGCGCGGACAGTCGCGGGGCTGGGCGGGGCAAACGCGGGGATCGGGTGGTCCGTGTCGGGGGTAGGCGTGAGCAAGTCAGGGCGGGGTCGAGTATCCCCGTGATGGGGACGGCCAACGTCGGCGATGGGGCGCGCCGTGCGGGGGATGAACGAGCGATCCTCGAGGATGGTGGCGGATTTGACGCATTTTTCGGCGATGGACTCAAGCGGCCGCTCGTTGCCGGCGCCGCCGGGAACCGCTGCCCCCCTCCGCCCTACTCCCTACCCCCTACTGCCTCTGCCATTGCCTGATTTCTTGAATGCCTGAATGCTTGAATCCCCCTTGGTGCCTCGGTGCCTTGGTCCCTCGGTCCCTCGGTGGCTCGTGGCTACCGCGTCTTATCGCCGACGAAGCGGTTACCAGTAGAACGGCCGGGTGCCGCTGAGGTCGGCGGTGTAGTGGGCGAGGGAGGGGACGCCGGGTTGGGGCTGGAGGTCGTTGGCGCCCATGAGTTCTTTGCCCACCCAGGTGCCGTGGCCGTCGGCGTAGCCGCGGTTGCTGCCGACGAGGCGGGTGACCAGGCCGTGCATGGTCAGGCCGGGCAGGAATCCCATCGTGCCGTGGTTGCTGCCCGAACCGCTGGAGAGGGCGAAGTTGTACTCGGCGATCATCAGCGATTTGCTGTCGTTGTCGCGCATCTGGAGCGACGCGGCGGTGGGCGGATTGTCGTACCAGCGTCCGAATGCCTGCTGGCCGGATGCATTTTTGACCACCATACCGGGCAGATAGAGTTGCTTGGTCAGGTAATCGCCGTTGTGGTAGCCGCTGGTGAACAGGTCGGAGGGATTGTCGAACGTGTCCTGCCAGCTTGGGCAATGCACGGCGGTGCTCATCTTGGCGATCGAACCGATGTAGGGCGCGACCAGATCGACGAAGCGTTCCTTGGGCCAGGAGTAGGGGTACTTCATCTTGTCGTAGTTGACCGGGTCTTTGGGGTCATAGCGGTTGGGAAGTTCATCGTCCATATCCACAGCCAGGGCGGTGAAGGCGGTGGTGATGGTGCGCTGATTGGCCAGGCACTGAGCGCGGCGGCCCTGCTCGCGGGCCTGGCGCAAGGCGGGCAGCAGAATGGAAATCAGAAGCGCGATGATGCTGATGACCACCAGCAGTTCGATGAGGGTGAACCCGCGACGTTGTGGCATGGTCCGTAACTCCGGATTACCCCGGCCAAGGCCGGGGCTATGTGGTTGGAACCCCGGCCAAGGCCGGGGCTATGTGATTTAACCGCGGCGTCGCAGAACCAGCGTCATGGTTATACCGAGCAACATCAGACTGGCCGGCTCGGGAATAACCACGTCCAATTGCTCCAAGGCCGCATCGAAAGCGACGTCGGGGCCGGCGCCGAAACCCCAATTGTCGCCGAGGATTTGAAGGTCCGCCAGGTTGACGGTGTCATCGCCGGTGAAGTTAGCAGTGGACCAGTCGGCGGTGGTGGATTGCCAGTTATCGCCGAGGATCTGCAGGTCGGAGAGGTTGACCATCCCATCGAAGTTGGCGTCGCCGGCATGAGCGAAGGGTGAAAATGCGTTGATCTCGGCCAGGCTCAGGGCGTGGCTGAAGATGCGCAGGGTGTCGATCTGGCCGCCGAACTCGACCGCCATGCGTGTGCCTTTACTGCCGGTGGGCCGGGCCTTGGTATTGATGCCGTAGGTGGCGGACTGCGATTGGAGCGCACCGTCGATGTAGAGGGTGGCGGTCTCGCTGCTGACACGGGCCACGAAGCTGTGCCATAAGCCGTCGTTGACCGCGTTGTCGGAGACAATGCCGATGTTATCGCCGGGCTCGACCACGCCGCCGCCGGCTCCGCCCTTGATCTCGAAGGCGAGCTCGCCGCTGCCGTTGACGTAGATCAACTGTCCGCCGAAGTCCTGCACCGCGTTGTCGTAGATGATGCCCTGGCCGACGGTGCCGGCCTTGCTGAACCAGCCGCAGATGGTGAAGTCGAGGCGCTCGAAGTCGTGAGTGTTGATCGGCCCGAAGGCGACGTGGCTGCTGTTGTTGACGCCGCTGTAGGGCATGTCCAGGGCGGTGCCGTGATTGCCGCCGAGAAAGTCGTTGGGCAGCCCCGCGCCGCTGGCGGGGAAGCTGGCGGCGCCGGGGATCGGGAAATGAATGTCGTAGAACGCGCCGTTCCAGCGCAGGTCGCCGTGGGTTAAGGCCGGGCCGTCATCGACGATGCGTGTGGCGCCGGTGCCGGAGACCTGGCTGCTGTCGTCGAAGCGATAGTCGGACACCAGGTCCGCCTTCAAGACGGTGGCAAACGCCAGTGAAAGGGCCAGCAGGCCGTAGATGAATTGTTGGTTGCGTGACTTCATATCCTTGCTCCATGCCCAGGTGTTGGGGGTTGTTGATATACGGCTCCAGATCACGTCATACATTTGCGAGCGTATCACCCGCGATGTTCATACTTATCTGCAGCGGGCCAGCAGCACCAGTGAGATCCCCATCAGCGCGGCGGTGGCCGGCTCGGGAACAGCGACGGCTTCCTGCCAGATCTTGACGTTGTCGATGACGCCCTCGGTGTAATCGCCGTTGGCGCTGCGGCCATGAGCGTAGATGGCGAAGGTGTCGGCCGCGACGGAGTTGGACATCGCCACTGAGCCGACGAATACATTGTCCACGTAGATGCCGAGTTGGCCGGCATTGATCGTATCGCTGCCCAGGATGATGCTGGCGGCGCTGCCGTTGGCGACCAGGTGCAGCACGTGCGTCTGATTCGGATTGAAGACCACGGTGTTATCGACCCAACTGAAAACGCCGCCGGACATCGATTGCATCAGGCCGAAGTCAGAGCCGAGCGCGCCGTTGCCGGTCATTTTCAGAACGAACAGGGATTGGGCGTTCCAGGCGGCGTAGTTGGTGGTGTTGTCGATGCGAGGCGGGTTGCCGCCCTGGGCTGGATACATCGTGCCGCCGGCCTGGCCCATGGCGAAACTGATGGAGGTGCCGCCGGGCATGCGGGCGATGTTGAGCGAGAGCTCGACGGTGAACACGGAAGATGAACTGAGCCCATGCACGCCCAGGCCGGTGACGATGTTGCCGCTGCCGGTGCTGACCACGTGCAGGGCGGCATCGGTGGTGCTGGGGTTGGTGATGTCCATCGTGCCGAAGGCGGTGCGGTAGTTGAAGTTGGTGGTGGTGTCGGTGACGACCGTGGTGTCGGCCAAAGTGCCGAAGTCCTCGGAGAAGACGGGTGCGGCCTGGGCGACGCTGCACAGGGCCAGGGTTAGTGCGACGCAACAAACGCTGGAAATGACATCTTTCATGGTTTTCCTCCTGTGATGTTCAAGGCTGGCTGCGATTGCATTTAACGATTGAGATTGATGACCCGCGGACGATCTGGAATCATGCTGTAGCTCCTCTTTCACAAGCTAATCGTAAATCAATTCCGGCCAGGGACAATCACATTAAATGATGTTAAAGTTGCACTATTCGCTGAATTGGGGGATTGAAGGTTGCCTTACGGAAGCCGCAGAGTAGGTTGACATGAGAAGCAGACGAGACAAAACGATGATCCAGCGCGAGGCGGAAAACACCAAGGCCACCCTGCACGAGGAGATGCCCTGCCTGCGCTTCGCCGGCCGGCACACCGACGGTTGCAACGTATCCATGCACCGCCACCACTGCGCCGAGTTGATCCTGATCATCAGCGGATCGTGTCATGTTGAGGCCGGGGCCAGCACCTTCAAACTGGCCGAGCAACAGTTGCTCGTGCTGCCGCCGGACCAACCGCACAACCAGCTCAACTGTGATCCTAGTGAGCCGGCCGAGACGGTGTACGTCGGCTTTCGCAATGGGTCCGAGCCGTTTAACACCGCGGCCCGCTTGGTGGACGTGCGGCGATACCCGGCCGTGGGTCAGGTGATGAACGTGCTGGCTTCCATGCGCCAGACGCCGCACACCTACGATCACGCAGCGGCGTCGAATCTGGTGCTGGCCCTGCAGGGCATGATCCGCCACGCCGAGCAGCCGGTCCACATCAGTTACGAAACGCCCCCCAAGCTCACGCAGGCGGTCGAGTATCTTCAGGATCATCTGCATCGCCCGATCAGCGTGCCCGAACTGGCCCACGCGGTGGCGCTGAGTCCCAGCCATCTGACGAGTCTGTTCCGTGAACATCTGGGTTGTCCGCCGCTGCAGTTCGCCTTGCGCATGCGCATGAACCTGGCCTGCCGCCATTTGGCTGAGCCGTACCTGAGCGTCAAAGAGATCGCAGCCCTGTGCGGCTACGCCAATCTCAGCTTGTTTCTTCGCCATTTCAAACGATCGTTCGGCGTCTCACCCGGGCGCTGGCGGGCCGATCCCGATCGCCTCAATGATGTGCCGCCGCAACTGGCGCCCAAGCGCTTCGCGGCGGCCGGCAGGAGGTAAACCATGCACCGACTCGGACTGCTCATTCTGATCTTCACCCAGGCTGTCTATGCGGCGCCGCCGATTCAATGGCAGCCGCCCGCCGGGTTTAATCCCGATCTGCCGGACCTGGGGCTGGCCCCACTTCCGGGGGTCACGCATGAGGTGCTCTACATGCCGCAGCCCGTGCCCGAGGGCGCCAGCGCGTATCCCTCCACCCTGCACGGCCTGTACAACCACCACCCCATGATGTTGTGCGGCGAGTATTGGATGATCGTCTATTGGACCAATCATGCCGTGGACGAAAACGCGCCGGGCCAGCGCGTGCTGGCGTTGCTGGGGAGATACGACGCAGAGCGCGGCCAATACATCTGGGATCGCGAGCCGACGGAAATCGCACCGCCGATCTCCGCGTTGCACCGGCGATACGAAGAGGCGATGCCGACCGACGTGGACCCGCGCATTCCGCAGGGCGGGCTGAACCTGGTGAACGGCCAACTGCTCAGCCGCGGCGCGGTGGGCTTGTGCTGGGGCTGGACCGATGAGCCGGGCCTGAAGGTTCGTCGCACTTCGCCGCTCGATCCGCCGCATTACAGCGACGGGCGCAGCAAGCAATACGACTTCGACATCAGTTGGGTGCTGCCCAGCGGATACGCACAATTGTGGTCGATAGAGAACGGTAAAATCGTGCCGCAGTCGCCGCTGTGCCTGAGCGCACCGATTCCGGATCAGATGCCGCTGACGGCGAAACAATCCTTGCACTTCGGACCCGCTCTGCCGCCCTATCAGGATGCGCCGGACTTCAAATCGCAACCGCAGTTGCTTGCCGCGATTGGGCGGATGGATGCCGACCGTGTCAATGACAACAGCTACAAACCGGGCGAAGCATCCCTGGCTGCCAACGGCAAGAACGGCCTGATGCACCGGGCACAATTCCAACGCCCCGACGGCAGTTTCGTCATCATCCGCGACAACCTGCTGGATCGCGGCTACTACTATGCCGCCGAGCGCCCCTCGCAACAGCAATCCTATCCACCCGGTGAGAAAACCAATCTCTACGGCGGCGTCCTGCCCGCAGCCGGTTCGCTTCCCGACGGTCGCTGCTGGATATTGGCCAACACCAGCAATCGCCGGACCTTTTACCTGACGATCTCCGACGACGGCCGCGACTTCGATCGCACCGCCCTGCTGCTGCACATCAGTGAAAGCTGGACGCCCGGCCTGGGCAAGTCCGCGCGGGGCGGACCGCAGTATCCGCAAGCCGTCTTCGCCCACGATTCGGTCTGGATCATCTACAGCATCGGCAAGCAGGCCATCGGTCTGACCCGCATCCCGCTGCGCTCATTCGACCTGCTGGACGACTGATTGTTCAGCGCCCGTCGCGGCCGGCTGGTCGCCGACGATTTCAAATGGTATCGCCGGCAACGCGCCGATCAGCGTGCGACGGTTCTGTGTCGCGGCTTTCGGATCGCCGTCCTTGGGCGGCTGACGCTCCAGGTACACGTTGAAGATGAGATTGCCTTTGAGCCCCGACTTGGCCGCAGCGGCGTCGGCCTGCAAGGTCATCGCCAGGCTGTGATCGATTGTTTCGGTCTTCTGCAAACTGACGCCGGCGGGGGGATCGCTCAATTCCAACTGCGCCTGATCGGCAAGCCACTTGGCGGCGGGCACCGCGCGCAGGTCCGTGTCCTGGCCCAGCGCCAGCTTCAACGGCTCGGCCGCGTCAAATTTCCACGGCACGGCGGCGATACGAGTGGATTCGACGTCGATCGTCCAGCTTTCGGACGGGACCAGGTGCTCGTAGATGAACGCCTGCATCATGTTGTCGGCCGGAATCGCAATGCGACGGACCTCGTGTCCGTTGATGGTGGCGATGCCTTCCAGTTGCAGCGTGTTGAGTTGCTGCGGCGGTTTGGCGGGTACGGTCAGCGTCAGACGCGCCGAGTCCACGCCGGAAGGCAACCAGCCGTTGATCTGGAAGCCTTTGGGCGCATCCTTGAGATTCAGCGTCACGTCGCCGACGAAGCCGTCACGGCGCAGGACATAGACGGTGATGGGCACCGTCGCTCCATTGCGGGCGTTGACCGCTGAGGGCGTGACGCGCAGCTCGAAGTCCGGCCGAGGCTCGCTGACGCGCAGGCGATAACCAAAGTCGCGCCCGCCGCGATCCTCCACATCGCTGAGCCACAACAGGTAATCGCCCTCAGCGGGAACCTCGAAACTCAGCAGCGAGTCCGCATGGTGCGTCACCAGCCCCGCGCCTCTGTCCACGTGATCGTCGTTGTCAGCCAGCGTCCGGCCCTCGGCGTCGGTCAATCGCAACCGGCTGTCCAGCGGTGAGCCGACCCGGCGGGCGATCACCTCCGCCACGATGATCTGGCCCGCTGTGGCGTGAATGCGAAACACATCGTGATCGCCGGGTTTTGCGAGGCGGCCGTTGACGACCACCGGCAGCGTCAGCGCTTCAGCCCGCGCAACCTCATCATTGTTCTCGTGCTCATCGGACTGCGGCAGATCGCTGACATCGAACGTCACGCGCTGGGCCAGGTCATCGCCGACCGGCAGCTTGAAGGGATAGCGCCCCGTGTTGTCGAAGCTCAACGTGCGGTTGCGCTGCTTATCGGGCAGGTTCCAGCCGGCGACGGCCACCTGCGTCTGCTGACCGAGCTGGCCGCCCAGTGGATAGATGCCGGAGACGAAAGGCAGTTGCCCCAGGGCCACGCGATAGACGAAATCCTCCCGGCCGCGATAAATCGAATCGCGAATCTCCAGCACGTACTTACCGTCGTGCGGCACCTGGAAGACGAGCACCGGATCGGGGTCGAACCGGAAGTCGTCGCCGTAGGCCACCTCGCGGCCGTCTTCATCGTGCAGTGCGACCACGGCCTGGAACCAGCCGGGCACGGCATCGGCGAGATAGGGAATCAAGCGGCGGGCGTTGACGTCCGCCACGATGCGCTGTCCCTTGCGGGCTTCAAAGCTGAAGTGGTCCACGTCGCCCATCTTGATCTGGCCGTTGAGCACGACCGGCAACTGCGGCACGGCGGTGGCCTTGTCCGCCTGATCGTTGGGCTCGGTCTCGGAAAGTTCAGCGAGGCGACCAACCTGGAAGCGCAGCGGGTTGGACAGGCCGTTGGCGGTTTTCACGCGCAGCTCGCGCGTGCCCGGCGGGGCATCGTCAGCCAGCGTCACCTTGAAGCGAACCACCTCGGAAAGCTGCGGGTTCAGTTGAATTTTGGGGTCGTTCTTCTCGCTGTGAAACTTCCTGACCGCATTCAGCCGGTCGATGGTCATGCCCTGTTCCAAGGCCAGCTTGACCATCAGCGCGTTGGCCTCCTTTCGGGGAGGCGTTTTACCGTCGGGCAACTCGGCCTTGAGCTGCTTTTCAGCCTGGTCCTGCAGCAGGCGGACGGTGGCAATTTCCTTGCCGGTGGCCGGTCGCCAGTATTCGACGATCTCCGCCTGCACGCCGCGGCCGGTGACGATCAATTCAGTCTTGTCGGAAAGTCGCTGCCCGCCGACGGTGATCTCGAAGCTCTGGCCGCGCTGTCCCCCGGCCGGCCAGACATAACCGACCTGCGGCGGTTGTCCGGGTTGGGCCGATGCGATCGGAACAATCATGAAGACTGTCGCCAGAACCCCAAGTGTCACTCGTGTGCAGCGCGATGTCATCACGGCAACTCTCCTACATGATTTCGGTCAGCGGCGCGATCGGGCGATCATCATCGGCATCGTTCTGCAGCACGCGCACGTCCTGGCCCAGCGGATGCGGCAGCGGCGCGTTGGTGTCGATGCCCAGCAGCTGGTACATGCTGGCGATCAGGTCCGTGGGATAGACCGGGCGATCCTTGACATTTTCGCCCTTCTCATCGGAAGCGCCCACCACGCGGCCGCCCTTGAACCCGCCGCCGGCCACCACGTCGCTGAACACTTTGCCGTAGTGGCTGCGACCGCCGTCCCATGGTGCTTCGTAGAGAATCTTCGGCGTGCGCCCGAACTCACCGCCCCACCAGACGATGGTGCTGTCCAGCAGCCCGCGATCGGATAAATCCTGAAGCAGCGTGGCCATGCCACGATCCAGCTCCGGCAATAAGCGCCGCATCTGCTGGAAGTGCTGCTTGTGCGTGTCCCATCCCTGGTAGTTGATCGTGACGTAGGGCACGCCGTTTTCGACCATTCGCCGGGCGGCGAGGCAGGCCTGGCCGAACTTGTTGCGGCCGTAGGCGTCGCGCAACTCCTTGCTCTCCTGCGACAGATCGAACACCTTGCCCGCATCGCCCAGGATCAATCCGTACGCTTCGCTCTGCGCCTGCCCCAGTGCATTGAGTTCCGTGCTGTCGCCGATGGCGTTGCCCAGCGTGTCCAACTGGCCCAACAGATCGCGGCGATTCTGCTGGCGCTCGACGGAGATGCCTTCCGCGATCACGCCTTCGACCGCGAACGGCGTCTTGGACGGATCGCCGCCGGTGGCGAACGGTTTGTATTTATTGCCCAGGAAACCCGCCTCGGAGAAGCGGCCCTGCGGCTGCGTGATCACCACATAGGGCGGAATCAACCCGCTGTAGCCGGCCCGGTAGCCCTTGAAATATGACACCACCGCGCCCACGCAGGGATACACGATGCGCCCGCCCGGCTTGTGGCCGGTCTGCACCATGTAGCTGGCGGTTTCGTGCCCATTGTTGCCGTGGGTCATGCTGCGAATGATGGCGTACTTGTCCGCCTGTTGAGCGAGCAAAGGCAGCATCTGTCCGATCATGATGCCATCGACGTTGGTGGAGATCGGCTTGTCGAACGGGCCGCAGTAATCGCTGCCGGCCTGCGGTTTGGGATCGAACGTGTCCAAGTGCGGCGGTCCGCCCCACATCCAGATCTGAATCACCGCCTTGGCTTTGGGTTGGATCGGCGTTGGCGTGGCGACTGGCGCGCCCCACGCCCTGACGGTCGCATGCGGCATCAACATCGCGCCGCCGCCCACAGCCAGGCTGGCCTGCAGGAAGTCTCGCCGGGATATTGTCTGTTTCGTGCTCATGGGCACACTGAAAGCCTTTCAATGCCGACAGAAAAACTCCGGGCTGTTGACCAGGGCCCAGGCCATGTCCGCCATGACATTAGCGCCTTTGTCCTTGCCGTGATCCTGGTCGTAGGTCTCCAACGCCTGCAATTCCCCGGGCGTCGGATAGCGCGACAGGATGGTCAGGTACATCTCGCCCATCGCCTTGAACGCATCGCGTCCGGCCTGGCGCTTCCACTCGCGCATTGTCGGGCCGCTCTCGATCTTCTGGCGCACGTGCGAGGAGTTGAGCAGGTGCAGGCGCTGGGCGGCGGTCGGCGCGTTGTTGCGCTCGTTGAGAAGACCCGTGTCGCGCGGCGGGCGGCCGAACAGTTCCAGGAACGAACTGGTGATACTGCCATCGGGCAGTGCGATCGAGCGATGCTCCGGCGGCACCCAGGTGAAAGGCTCGGGAATGCTGCTGGAATACTCCTCGTGCGTGCCGGTGATCTGGCACAGGGCGTCGGCCAGCACCTCGGCGTCCAACTGGCGCAGGCTGTAGTAGGCAAAAAGTTGTTGCGCTTCGGGACCACGCGATCGCGGCACCGGCGAAAGCTGATACGTGCTGGAGTTGAGGATCAAGCGATAGATCGGCCGCAGATCGAACCGGGCGGCGATCAGCTCCCGCTGCAAAAGGTCAAGCACCCTGGGCAGACTCGGCGGATTGTCCGAGCGAAAATCATCCGGCTCATGCACGATGCCGCGCCCAAGCAGCCAGTACCACACGCGATTGACCGCACAACGGGCGAAACTGTCGTTCTTCGGCGATGTCAGCCAATCGGCGAACACCTGCCGCGGATCCTGCTGCGGATCGAGCTTGACCACCTTGCCGTCCGGCAGCTTCGCTTTATCCGCGGCCGGCATCGCGGCATCGAAGAACACGATCTCCTCTTTCCATTCCGCGGTGCTCTTGTACCCGATGCGGCTGAAGAACACGGCCAAGCCGTCCTGGCGATCCTTGGGCCAACTGGTCATGCGATCGCCGAGGAACGCCTGGGCCGCCGCCTTGGCCAGTGAGGCCGGGTCACGATTCTGCACCGCGCGCAGGAAATTCACCGGCGGCACGCGGAAGTTGCTGCCGCTGGAGGTCAGCAGTTCACGGGCGAAACGGTCATACGGCATGTTGTCGCGGATGGCGGCTCGAATCCAGTGATGGTACGCCTGCACCGCGTTGGGCCAGAGGTTGATGGGAAACTCTGATTTGACCCGCAACAGATCGCACCACAGCATCGCCCAGTAGTCAGCAAACTCCTCGCGCTGCATCAGCGACTCGATCAACCTCGCTCGCTTGCCGGGGTCTTTGTCGTCCAGAAACGTGCGGGCTTCCTCGGCCGTGGGCAGCGAACCGATCACGTCCAGGTATGCCCGCCGCACGAACACCGCATCGGAACAGATCCGGGCCGGCTTCACGCCTGCTTTGGCCCATGCGGCGAAGACCAGTTCATCGATGCGATTGACCGGGGCTGCTTCGCCGGCGCGCTCGAACAGCGTCGACTCCGTCTGACCGTGTGCTGACAGGTTGCCCACCGCTTTGCCCTCCGTGGACGCACTCATGGTGTTGAATCCTTCGCCGCGTCCCGATTCACCGGACCCGCAGCCACTTCGACCTCGAACAGCAACTCCGGCCGACACACTTGCCCCACCATGCTGATCACCGGCCAACCCAGCGCCGCGCGGCGGGATTGAAAAAGCTGCTCCACCCGCGGCGTCTTGCAATAAGCCAACGCCGCCAGCACCTGCGAATCACCACAACCGACCTGCGCCAGCAACGCACGCACGTGATTGAGCGTGTGATCGATCTGGGCCTGGGCATCGTCCAGGTTTTCGCTGCGCCCCTGACGATCGATCGCGGCCGTGCCGGAGATAAACAACGTTGCGCCACCCGGCATCGGCGCCACCGCCGCCCGGCTGAATGCCGAGCCATAGGAGAACGCCGAGTTCTGCTCGCCGCCGGCTTCGAGCAGTTCGATGCGCTGAGCCGCACCGGGCAGCGCGATCAAATCGATGGCGCATGCACCGCCGCCGGCTGGACTCAGACCGATACCCGTGCTGGCGGGCAAGCGCGGCCGGTGGTTGCTGGTGTTGATCAAACCTACATGCTGGAAAAACTCGGTCCGCTCGGCGTTCAGATCACCGTACCAGGCGCAGATGTTGTCCAGCCACAGCCAGGTGCGGGCCACGCTGTGCATGTCCGTCCCAGTCGCCCGCAGCATGTCGGCCACTTCCTGGAACATCAGCCGGGCCTGGCGGCGCGGGGTCTGCTCGACATCAGCGCTGTGCCGGCTGAGCATGAGCCAGCGATCGTCACCGAGGCGCAGCTCGCGTCCACCGGCGTGGCCGTTGTTGCCGCAGCGTACTTTTCGCGGTGGTTGTGCGCACTGGATCGCGTGAATCTGCACACAGGCTAATGCGCCGCTTTGTCCGGGCGTGACGATGATGCGCGTCGGCGCGATACCGTCATCCAGATCGCCCAGCAGCACTTTCCGCTCAGTGATCACCACAGGCATCGCTTCAGCGGTGGCGAAGATGCGTTCGCAGAATATCCTCGCCCCTTCAGCCTCCAGAAGCGCAGCCAGTTCGCCATACACCGCCCGGGCCTGAAGCGCGGGGGTCTGCACGACGTCCGGCACGGCGGAAACATAAATCTCCCGGGCTCGAGCGCCGGCGAGCACAGCGATTTGAATGCTGGTATTGACCATCCCTTTGCGAGCACCTTCCTCAGGAACGGCCGGAATCGCCGGAATGTCGCGCGTCGTCCCTGCAACCCCCCATCAGCTTAACTGAGTATCGGCAAAAATATTGCAGGCAGGTGATCACATCTTCTGTGCAGATATGCATTTACTGGAATGCTTCTAACGGGATGCTGCTCATGGCGATCTGCTGTTTGCCCACGCTGTAGATCACCAGCAGGTGCCGGCCCTGCAGAAAAGTCTGCGGGTACTGCGGGCCGTTGGGGATGTCGGTTTTGCCCAGCCCCGGACGCAAAGGAACGCGAGCTGCGCGCATTAGCCAGGTGCGATTGAAGTGAATGCCGTCGTCGGAGAGAGTCAGGTACATGTGGATGCGCTTGTAGTCGTTGCCGAGGATCCACACTCGCCCGTCGGGCAGTTCGCCGGCCTCGGGGTCCACGTCGCCGAAAAGATTGGTGCGCACCGCCGGCGGATAGGTGTCCCTGGCATCATCCTTGATCGCGGCATAGTAGAACCCGCGGTTTTCCAGGTTGTCGCGAATCACCACCCACTTGCCGTCCGGCCGGCGAAACTCCGCCCAATGCGCCAGGCCGTTGTGGCCGTCCGCCGCGACGTGCGCCGCGTCCAACGTGGACGGCTGCATGCGCTCGAACATCTCGTCCGGTTCGGCATGCACCGCCTGCTGCACGAGTTGCGGCGCTTTGTCGATTGACTGGGCTTCCTGATACACCGCACGCAGCGGCACCACCGGCTTCACTTGTCCGGGGGTCACCTCCACCGAATCAATCATCGGTGCGTACAGATACATCGCCGTCGCAGGCACCAGCTCGTCGCCTTTGAAATCCCACGCCTGAATGAAGCGCAGCCCCAGGTCGCGGCGGATGTCGTAAACAAAATGCGTCTGGCGATCAAAGTCATCCTGGTAGTTCTCCGCGGGAACCGGCTGCGACATATCGCCGTGATAGCGCATCTGGTTCGTCCAGCCGTCATAGGCACGCAGCGAACCCTTGAAATACAGCCGACCGCCGATGATCATCAACCGCCCCACCACGTATGGGCCGTCGATCTGATCGGGATTGGATTCAAACGTGCGCGGCTTCATGTCCACCGGCGAAGGCGACAACTCGACGATCGAATCCAACCAGGTCGTCTCGCCGTCATCGCTCAACCGGGCGCTGCGGGCGAGGATGCGCTGGCCCGGGCCGTTCTCATCGGAAAGGTGGCTGGTCCAGGTGACGATCAGGCGGCCCTGGTAGATCAGCAGCTTGGAGTGATGGTTGAGCCAGCCCTGCTCGGTGCTTTGGCCGTCAATGGTGCGGATCGTCGGCTTGAGGACGGGATCGTAGATCGTTTCGTGTTCGACGCCCGGCAGCACAGGCAGGCCCAGGCCGTCACGCTTGGGATCGAAACCCGGCGGTGGGGTCCATTCGATCGGCGAATCCTGGCCCGATGCGCTCAAGGTCATCACGCAGGTCACCGCACCGATCAGTAACAACCATCGCCATTGTTTCATCATCCACCTCAAGACAACCGACAATGCAACTGATGCTCGCCCGGCCCCAGGCGATGCGGAGTGCTGCCGTCGGGCAGTGTCACCGTGGCGGAAGTGTTGGGCGGCACGACCACCTGCAGCTTGAAGTCGGCGCCTTCGCGCCGCCAGGCGCTGACAGCCCGGCCGTACAGCGTCTGCAACTCCGCTGCGGCATGAGTCAATCCGCCACCGGGCACGGGACGCACGATGATGTGCTTGTAACCGGGCTGCTCGGGATCCGGCGCCAGTCCCGCCACTCGCTCGTACATCCACTGGCCAATGGCCCCGTAGGCGTAGTGGTTGAACGAGTTCATCCGTGCATCACCGAAACCGTCCGCCTTGCTGTAGCTGTTCCAGCGCTCCCACATGGTGGTGGCGCCCTGGTTGATGGAGAAGAACCACGAGGGATAGGTCTCGCGCAGCAACAACGTGTAAGCCAAGTCGCTGTAACCGAAGCGATCGAGCACGGGACACAACAGCGGTGTGCCGAGGAACCCGGTGCGCAGATGATCATCCGCCTCGTGCACCAGCTTCACCAGGTTCTCCACCGCGGCCGGGCGCATCTTTTCCGGCAGCATGTCGAAGCCCAACGCCAACAGATAGCCAGCCTGCGTCGGACAGGGCACGGTCAAGCGCCCATTCCCATCAAAGAAAGTCGCGATAAACGCCTGACGCACCTTGTCGCGCAATGAGAGGTAACGGACAGCATCTTCATGCTTATTCAACACCCTGGCCACCCGGGCCAACAGGCCCGACACCTGCCCGAGATAGGCGGTGGCGATCAATTCCTCCGGCGTGTCACCCTTCCGCGCATCCCAGGTGTTGTCGGGGGCGAAGGTCTGCGGATAAGGCTGCAGCCAGTCGCCGAAAATCGCCTGCTTGAGGATAAAGTCGTTGGCTTGCCTGGCGCAGAAATCCACCCAGCGGCACATCATCGGATACGATTGTTCCAGCACGCCGCGATCGCCGTAGCGCACGTACACTTCCCACGGCACGATCACGCCGGCATCCGCCCAGCCCGCGGCCGCGTAGTCCTTCTGCCGCTCGCCCCGCTTCTTCCACGAGCGGTTCATGATGTCCGGCGCCACGTGCGGCAGCGCGCCATCTTCGCGCTGCGAATCCGCCAGATCGATCAACCACTTGCGCCAGAACGCCAGGGTGTCGTAGTTGAAGCAGGATGTGGGACAGAACACCTGCGCGTCGCCGGTCCAGCCCAGTCGCTCATCGCGCTGCGGGCAGTCGGTGGGCACCTCCAGGAAGTTGCCGCGCTGGCCCCAGGTGATGTTGCTCTGCAACTGGTTGAGCTTGGCGTGCGAGCTGGTGAACGAGCCGATCTTCTGCATCGGCGTGTGCAGCACGATGGCGGTGACCATGTCCGGGCTCGGCTCGACATTCGGAGCCAAGCCGCTCAGTTCCACGTAACGGAAGCCGTGGAACGTGAACGCCGGCGTCCAGGTGATCGGGCCATCTGCGGCGGGAGTCAATTCATCGGTGGAACGGGCGTGGCGGTAGTTTTCGGTGTAAAGCTCGCCGTTATCCAGCAGCATCTCCGCAAAACGGATGGTGATCTTCTGCCCGCGCCGCCCCGGCGAGCTGATGCGCTGCCAGCCCACGAGGTTCTGGCCCAGGTCGAAAATGAAGCGCCCCGGCGCGCGGCGGGTGACGCTGATCGGCGAGCGTTCCTCAATGCCGCGCACCGCGGGCATCGGCTTGGGCTCCACGTTCGTCTGCGGCTCCAACGCCGAGCACGCCACCTCCTGCCATGCCGCATCATCAAAATCAGGCTGCGTCCAGCCGGGCGTCTCGAAGGCTGCTTCGTAGTGTTCGCCGTTGTAAATGCTGGAATAGCGGATCGGGCCTTCGTGGCATTTCCAGTGTTCATCGGAAACGATGCGCTGGGTTGAACCGTCAGCCAGCATGATCTCCAGTTGCAGCAGCAACTGCGGCGTCTTGCCGTAGATGCCCAGGTCCTGCGGGCGCATGAACGAACCCAGGTGCCCCATGCCGTAGTACCAGCCGTCACCGAGCACCGCGCCGATCGCGTTGTTGCCGTTGTTGAGTTGTTCGGTCACGTCGTAGGTCAATGCGTGCACGCGCCGATCGAAGTCGGTCCAGCCCGGCGTCAACGCATCGCGGCTGGACACGCATCGGCCGTTGAGATGAATCTGATACAACCCGCGCGCGGTCACGTGCAGGCGGGCAGAAGTAACCGGCTGATCCAGATTGAACGTGCGGCGAAACTGCGGACACGGGCGATGATCGAGCGATGGCTCACCCGGCGCGGCAATCCAATGCGCCGACCAGTCACTGGTCTTGAGCAGTCCGACTTCAAACTCCGCTGACTCGCTCCACTGCGACACTACATCCAACTCATCCCACACGCGCACGCGCCAGCACACGTACTGCCGCGAAGTCAGCGGCTTGGCGCCCCACGGCACGAACAGTGATTGAGCCGTCGTCACTTTGCCGCTGTCCCACAGGTCCGGCTGTGAGAGCAACCCGTCAAGGCTGGAAGCAGCCACGATCTGGTAAGCCGACTGTTGCGCGTTGGCCCACCCGGCGGGCAGAATCCACGACAAGGTCGGCCGGGATCGGTGATGCCCGAGGACCACGCGATCCGCCGTGGCGGCATCGACCCGCAGGCCGCTCGGCGCGTGGCACAGATTGGTAACAGTTACCTGTTCGAGGTTTGAGTTCGTCATGGCGGGGATTATCACCATTTGGCACTCCAGGGGAAGCGACAGAATAATCTAACGAATATATTCGTAAAATAAAGAGAAAATATTTACCGAAATTATTCTTGACAAAATTCCGATCCGGACTAGATTAGTTTGGTATGTCGGTCACGGAAATCGCCCATCTGGCTGGGGTTTCGCAGGCCACCGTCTCCAAGGTGATCAACGAATATCCTTCCGTTTCCCAGGAAAACATGCGCCGCGTGCGCGAGGCGATGGACAAGCTCAACTATCACCCTGCGCCCCGCCGGCGCAAAAGCCCGCTGAAGTACGGCCTGGTGGCGGTGCTCGCCCTGTACAAGCCCGATGAACGCGACATCAACACCAACTTTTCCCTGCAACTCAACAGCATCGCCAAGGCCCTGCGCCAGCATGGTTGCGACCTGATGTGGGCCCGGGTTTCCGACCCGGAGGATCTGCCCAATTTCGTGCGCAATCGCAAGGTGGACGGCCTGATCCTGGTGGGCCATCAACCCAGCGAGGCGGTGTTGTCGCAGATCAACGTCATCCCCTCGGTCTGGCTGACTTCACACCACGAGGCAACCGGCGAAGTGATGCTGGCTGGTAACGAAGATGTCGGTCGGCTGGCGGCTGATTACCTGGCGGGCCGCGGCCACAAGCACCTGGGCATCGTCAACGTGATGGGATCCAACCCCGCGTTGGATATGCGCTTTCGTTACTTCACCTTCATCGCTGAGCAGCACGGCTGCCGGGTCAGTCGGTTTGAATCGGGTCAACCGATGCCTCAACAGGCGAATGTTGCCAAAGAGTTCGCGCTGATCGAGAGCCGGATGGAGCAGCAAATCAAACGGCTGCTGGCACAGGAATCGCGACCGACCGGTTTATTTATACCCTACGACCAGCAGGTGGCGATTGTCTATCGCGTCCTGCATCGGTTGGGGATTCCCATCGACGAGAAACTGCAGATCATTGGTGACACCGACGAAAAGCCCGTGCTGGCGGGTCTGTATCCGCGCCCCGCTACCATCAACACCGCACCGCAGGTCATGGGGCGCCATGCCGTGGAGCAGTTGATGCTGCGCCTGCGCGACGGCGATACCGACCGCCAGGTGCGCGTGGTGGTCGAACCCAAGCTTGTATCCGGCGACGAACGCCCGACGGAAAAACCCTGATTTTTCAGGTATGGATCGTATCTGGTCAGTGTTTCTACATTCATCTGGAGGAAAAGATCATGATGAAACCGCTTCAATTGATGTTGATCGCCACCATGTTGACGGCCGGCGTTTCCGGAGCACGGGCCGGCGTGATTGCCGAATGGCGCTTTGACGCCATAGCCGGCGGCACCACGCTGGAGGACCAAGTTGGCACGATCGACGGCGCGGTCACCGCCAACGTCGATGTCGTGACCAGCGGCGCGGGCGTCAGCGGGGCCACCGGCTTCGACAACGCCTACGACTTCCTCGGCAACTCCAACAGTGTCTATGTCAACATGGGCACCACCGCCACCACCGGAGCCATCTCCAACTTCGGCACCAGCGCGTTCACCATCGCCGGTTGGTTCGACGCCGACGAACGCAACTCCGCCGGCAACTATCGCTACATCTTCAGCAACCTCGGCACCAACGGCGGCTTCATCATCCATCTGGGCACACCCGGCACCGCCAGCTCACGCGGCAAACTACTGGTCCAGGTCGGCGCCGGCACCGGGGCCGTGACCGTGCAGAGTGCCGGCCGGCTCGACCTGACCTCTGACAGTCAGCAGTGGCACTGGTTCGCCGCCACTTCTGACGGCGCCACGCTCAAGGTGTTCGTCGATGGCACGCTGATCGGCAGCGCGGCCTACAACGGCAGCACCACCGCCACGCCCGATGCCGGCTCCACGTCCCTGATCGGTCGGGCCTTTGACGGCCGCATCGATCAGATCAGCGTCTGGAACCAGCAGCTCGGCGGCGCACTCGATGGCGGCAACAACCTGACCTCGGGTGAACTGTACGACCTGTGGCGGCAAAGCATTCCCGAGCCGGCCAGCGTGGCCCTGCTCAGCCTCGGCGGGCTACTCATGCTGCGCCGTGGTGGAAGTTTCTGATACGCAAAACTCACGCCGGCCGCGAACCACCGTTCGCTGCTGGCCTTTGCAGGACACGGATTTCAACCGCTCACTCTCAATGCGAGGAAAAACCATGAAAGCCCCACAATTCACCTTGATTCTCATCGCCGCCATGAACCTCAGCCTCGCCGGCGCAACCTTCGCCGATGCCGTGGCCCAATGGAACTTCGACGCCATGAACGCCAGCACCCTGGAAGACCAGGTGGGCACCATCGACGGCGCGGTCACCGCCAACGTCGATCTGGTCGCCAGCGGCGCCGGCGTGGTCGGAAGCTCCGGTTTCGGCAATGCCTATGACTTCATCGGCAACTCCAACAGCGTCTATGTCAACATGGGCACCACTGATGTCACCGGCGCCATCTCCAACTTCGGCACCGACGCGTTCTCCATCACCGGCTGGTTCGACGCTGACGAACGCAACTCCGCCGGCAACTACCGCTACATCTTCAGCAACCTTGGCAACAACGGCGGCTTCATCGTCCACCTCGGCACACCCGGCACCGCCAGCTCACGCGGCAAATTGCATGTGCAGGTCGGCGGCGCGCTGGCTGATCCGGTTTCCTTCCAGAGCGCCAGCCGCTATGACCTGACCGCCGACAGCCAGCAGTGGCACTGGTTCGCGGCCGTCTCAACAGGTTCATCGTTGAGTGTCTATGTCGATGGCGCCCTGCTGGGCAGCGTCGCTTATCTGACCAACACCACCGCCACACCCGATGCCGGCTCTACCTCGCTGATCGGCCGAGCCTTCGACGGTCGCCTTGATCAACTGACCGTCTGGAACAGCGCCCTGTCCGTCACCCTCGACGGCAGCAACAACATCACCGGCGGCGAACTGTACGACCTGTGGAACGAATCACCCCTGCATGCCGGCGACGCCAACGGTGACGGCCTGGTAAATCTCTCCGACCTGCAGATCCTCGGTGACAACTGGCAGTCCACTACCGCGACCTGGGCTCAGGCCGACTTCACCGGCGACGGCATCGTGAACCTGGCTGATCTTCAGATTCTCGGCGATAACTGGGGCTTCGGCGCCGGGCCGGACGTGTCTTTCGATGAGGCATTGGCGAGCATCGCGATTCCCGAGCCGGTGTCCCTGGCGCTGTTCGGGCTGATGCTGCCGCTGGTTCTGCGTCGCCGCTGAGTCAATGTGCATTGAGGTCTCACACCGGATCAGGAGTCAACTGCACCATGCCACGCCGCAAGGGTTTCACGCTCATTGAGTTGCTGGTGGTCATCAGCATCATCGCGTTGCTGATCGCCGTCCTGCTGCCGGCCCTGTCCAAGGCCCGCGAGGCGGCCACCAATTCCGCCTGCATGGCCAACATGCGCCAGATCGCCATCGCCCAGTTCTCGTATGAAGCGGACGAGCAGCGATTGATGGTTCACTTCGCTGAGATCGTCGGCAACGGCGCGGCTGAGCAGGTTTCCCGCAACGGCGGCATCGTCAAGCAGGACACTCGCGCCCTCTGGGCAAAGTATCTTCAGAGCGTCAACAACCTCAGTTGCCCCTTTCAGCCTGACTGGGACAAGACCGTCAAGACCATCCCCCTGGCCCAGAAGCGCATCTACACCGACTACACCATATTCGTCGCCTACCTGGACAACGACAACAATGCCGCCACACCCGACGATCGCTGGACCCGCAGCAGCGATCAGTGGTTCATCGACGAGTACCAGACCAGGGTAATGCTCAGCGACCGCATCCTGCTGGCCAACAGTGCGCAGATTCAGGCCAACCATCCCATTCCGCGTCAGGCCATGGACCAGATCGTGCCCAATTACTCCTCCATGGCGCTCGGCACCACCTTCAGCATCTACCCCAGCGACATCACGCCGCTGGACCGCGCCTCAGCCAACTTCGCCTTCAAGGACGGCAGCGTCAGTGCCGTGGCCGGCAACGATCCGAAAATGCACGACACGACCTCGTGGGAACTCCTTCACGCCACCATCTGGCGCATGCCCGTGATCAAATAACCTGCTCGCCTTGACCGCACGCAGCGAACCTGATTGGATGTGCTACGAATCTTTACACCATGGAGTTGCCATGATGCGGACACCATATCGCCTGACCTGGCTGATCGCTCTGACCCTGTGGCTGGTTCTGCCCGTTCTTGCCGGCGCCGAAACCATCACCGCCAAAGAGATCACCGTCTTTGACGGCAACAAGGGTTGGGTGCACGACGGCATCACCTATCGCCTGGCCTGCGGCGTCAACCTCGTCCAGGCAGCCAACGGCGACCTGCTGATGACCTGGCTCTCGGGCACTGACAGTGAACCCTCCACCGACAACTGCATCCTCGTGGCCCGCTCCACCGACGGCGGATTCACCTGGAGCGAGCCGAGCATCATCGTCCCTGCGGCCGAAGATGCCGGCGGCCTGACCAACATTTTCCGTGGCGAGGACGGCCAACTGGTCGGGCTGGGCGCGTACTGGCCCTCTGAGGAGGAATACACCGTCTGGTACTACTTCCGCATGACCAGCGATGACAACGGCCAAACCTGGTCGACGCACGAGCCATTCACACTGTTCGACAATCACGCCAGCCTCGGGCAGCGCATCAAGCTCGATGACGGACGCTGGCTGTTTCCCGCTTCCATCTTCCTTAAGCGCGAGCAACCGCTGCACGGCGACCTGGAAACCCTGGCCAAAACCGCGACCGAAGAGCAGGCCCAGGCTCTGGCCAAGACCATCGCCGAACCGAATCCCGACAAGTTCGCCCGCGTGCTGCATGGATGTCTGAGCGTTTTCGCCGACGACGCCTCGGCCGGCAATCTCACCCTCGGCGGCCAGGTCGCCAATCGCCCCATGGGCCTGATCGAGCCCACCGTCGTGCAACTCAAAGACGGCACCGTGGTCATGCTCATGCGGGCTCAGAGCGGCGGGTTCCTGTGGGAATCGCGCAGCAGCGATCGCGGCATGACCTGGTCGCCCGCCGTGCAGAGCGACATACCCAATCCATCAGCGCTCGCCCAGTTGCTGCGCCTGCGCGATGGCCGCATCGCTTTGTTCCACAACCCCAGCGGCGGCAAGGTCGGCAAACGCGGGCCGCGCGATCCGCTGGCGATGTGGATCAGCGATGACGAGATGAAAACCTGGTCGGTCAAGCAGAACCTGGCAGGCGGCGGACAATGCGCCTATCCCAACGCCCTGGAAACCGACGACGGCCGCCTGCTGGTCGGCTACGACCGCAATCGCCGCGAAGCCCGCGTGATTCACGTCAGCTTCGAGTAAGACGCACACAGCCCGCGCATTGTCATTCGTATTCAATCCCATTATTCTGCAGCCACATCTTTGACCTTTCACCGAAAGGAATCGCGATGCGCGCTGCCGCTGTCATGGTTAGTCTGCTGATGCTTGTGGTGGGGGCTGTCGCCTGCTGGGCGCAGGAACTGCAACGGCTGGAATACAACGATCCGAATCTGGTCGTGGATCTCGGCGTCGGGCTCTGGGGCTGGCCGCTGCCGATGGATTACGACGGCGATGGCGACCTCGACCTGCTGGTCAGTTGCTCCGACACCCCGTACAGAGGCATGTATTTCTTCGAGAATCCCGGCGGCGATCAGCCCATCTTCAAGCCCGCCGTGCGCATCGGAGCCGGCATCGGCAACATCGGCGTCTCCTACGTCGATGGCAAGCCGCGCGTGCTGATCCCTGAGGCGGAGCTGGCCGGCTTCCTCAAGGGTGACCTGGAAACCCGCAACAAGATCGAAGTCAACAAACCCCAGGTCGGCGAAGGCCGCACCCGCGCCAACCAGTGGAGCTACGTCGATTACGACGGCGACGGCGATCACGACCTGATCATCGGCATCGGTTACTGGGGCGACTACGGCTGGGACAATGCGTTCAATGAAAAAGGCGAGTGGACGCGCGGCCCCCTGCACGGCTACGTCTATCTGCTGACCAATACCGGCAACGACCAAAATCCGTCCTACAGTGATCCGCAGCAACTCCAGGCACAGGACGCACCCATCGACGTGTACGGCATGCCCAGCCCTAACTTCGCGGACTTCGACGGCGACGGCGACCTCGACCTGCTCTGTGGCGATTTCATCGACGGCTTCACCTATTTCCAGAACACCGGCTCACGCAACAATCCCGTGTATGCCGCCGGCCGGGAACTGGCTCGTGATGGCAACACCATCAACATGCCCCTGTGCATGATCGTGGTCAGCGCCATCGACTGGGATCGCGACGGCGACGTGGACCTGGTCGTCGGCCAGGAGGACGGCCGCGTCGCCCTGCTGGAGCACACCGGTAAAATCGACAACGGCATGCCCGTCTTCAACGACCCGGTCTTCTTCCAGCAGCAGGCCCGATACGTCAAGTTCGGCGCCCTGGTCACGCCCGTGGGCTTCGACTGGGACAACGACGGTGATGACGACCTGGTCTGCGGCAACACGGCCGGTGAAATCGGCTGGATCGAAAATCTCAGTGACGCCGAACTGCCCGCGGGTCAGACGCCCAGGTGGGCTGCGCCCGAACTGATCGAAGCGGACGGCAAGCCCATTCTCATCATGGCTGGGCTCAACGGCTCCATCCAGGGCCCCGCGGAAACCAAGTGGGGTTACACCACCCTCTGCGTCGCTGACTGGAACATGGACGGCCTGCCCGACATCGTCATCAACTCCATCTGGGGCAAAGTGCTCTGGTATCAGAACATCGGCTCGCGCGAGAAACCACAGTTCGCGGCCGCCCAACCCGTCACCGTGCAATGGCAAGACACACCGCCCAAGCCCGCATGGAACTGGTGGAACCCCCAGAACAACGAACTGGCCACACAATGGCGCACCACGCCGCTGGTCACCGACTTCAATGGCGACGGCCTGAGCGACCTGGTCATGCTCGATCACGAAGGCTACCTCTGCCTGTTCACCCGCACCAAAGTCGGCGATCAACTTCAACTGCTGCCGGGGCAACGTATCTTCCAGCAACTGAACTTCGGCCCGCCCGACCTGCGCGACACCGATTTGCTGCGCCTGAACAACCGAACCGCCGGCGGCAGCGGTCGTCGCAAACTCTGCATGACCGATCTCGATGGTGACGGCCGCACCGACCTGATCGCCAACTCCACCAACGCCAACTTCCTGCGCAACGTCACCGAAGCTGAGGACGGCGGCCTGGTGGTGTTCCAGGACCTCGGCCCGCTGTCCGATCACCGCCTGGCCGGCCACACCACCAGCCCCACCACCGTGGACTGGAACGGTGACGGTGTGCCCGAACTGCTGATCGGCGCGGAGGACGGCCACTTCTACTACCTGCCCGATGCCCGCACCAAAGCTCTCGCCATGATCCAGGATGCCGAGCAGAAGCAGAAGCAGATCAAATCCGTCACCATCGGCGATCTCACCATCATGGGCACTCACTTCGAACTGGCCGCACTCAAGAGCGGCGCCAAAGCCTACAGCAACCGTGATTATGCCTGGACCAGCGTGCCTTCGCAGTTTGCCGACTGGCAATACACCCAGACCGGCGGCGGTGAAACCTCCCAGATCGCCGTCACCCCCAGGACGGACACCACGCTCTACATCGCCTCCGTGACCCGGCAGAAAGGCATCAACACCACCGGCTGGACACAACTTGAGCAGCTTGAGTTTTCCTACAGCGACGCCGGCAAAACCACCATGCAGGTGTACAAAAAGTCCGCCAAAGCCGGCGAAACCGTGACCATTCCCCAGGGCAACTGGTCCGGCGGCCTGCTGCTGATCCCCCCACCCGGCGCTGCGCTGCCGTAAAAAAACGACGACGCCGACCATGACAGTCGGCGTCGTCGTCAATTGAACTGCGTTATCGCGGCGTACTCACGCGATGCAGTGGGGGGGCGATTTACTTGAGGTGGCAGTTGCGGCAGAAGGCGGCGTTGTTGAACGCGGTCGCACCGTTGGCGAACGAGTTCTCGTACGGCCAACGCAGGTTGGGGGAAGCCGCAGCCGTCGCGTGCACGTCGTGGCAGCTTGTGCACTGCATCTTGCTGTTAACGTCGAGAATGTCACTGGCCAGCGTGGTGGGATCCACCAGTTCGCCGTCGTCGGTCGCCAACTGCTGGTCATACACGAAGGAGACCGGGTGGGAGTTGGCCAGGGCGGCGATGGTGTGCTCAGCATCCACGTGCGGGTAGGTGCCGTCGTGGCAGGACAGGCACAGCTTGCTGGCACCGTCCACGGAGCCGACGGTGGCGTCCATGGTGGGGCTGGCATAGTGATCGGTCAAGGTCGTGGTGGTGTGGTCAGGATTCCACAACGGCACGGCAGGATCGGCGTCCGCGTTGTGGGGCACGTGGCAGCTTTCGCAACCGTATTCCGGGTGCGCCAAGGCGCTGCCTGCCCAGACCAGTCCGACCAGTCCAGCCGCGAAAGCGGTCAGCATCATGTGAGCCGTACGTTTCATTTTTGCTCTCCCAATAAAGCTCAAATCTTCTCAGCGCCGCTCGGCCATCCGCCCGACTCAGGCGGATCACAAACCGCGCGGCAAGCTCTACCCCCCTCTTGTGCAAGGCCCGTACCAGAAACAATCCCCACGCATAGGCCTGAAATGACCTGCCGTCGCCACAGCATCCCAGAAACAGGATTTGCACCCTCCAGCGCTTCCCGCTTTTGGCCATTGCCGTAACTGCCCCGGTTCCCGCCCTCCACATATCGTTGCAAACGTCATTCTTAACTCTGGGAAAAAATACCTATCCAACCCAATCCATGCAAAGAAACTTGTGTTGTTAATTACTGCAAAATATTAATTTACAATCATTAACCTATCTGGCGCCGCAAAACTGGCTTTTGGCATCGAGCTTGCAATCAGTCCAAACAAGTCCGCACTCCTCCCTGAACCGGAGAGTCTGACATGAACCGTATGAGAACCAAGCTGGCGATCGCAGCCATCGTGCTGATTTCGGCCGTGGGGTATCTGGCCCTGGCCGGGGCCAGCAAGGGATGGGTGTACTACCTCGACGTGGACAGCTATCTGGCTGATGCGTCCTACCAGACCCAGCGCGTGCGCCTCGCCGGCCGGGTCGATGAGCAGGACCTGAACCTGGCGCCCGCCAAGCTCACCGCGTCCTTCCAGTTGCTGGGGCCGACCCGCAAGATCGGCATCACCTATCACGGCGTGATCCCCGACACTTTCAAGGCCGGCGCTGACGTCGTGGTGGAAGGTCGCCTCGATGATCAGGGCGTCTTTCAGGCAGACACGCTGATGACCAAGTGCGCCAGCAAGTACCAGGCGGAAGAACACGCCAAGCGACTGGAGCAGAAGCCATGACCGCGCTGACCGGCGATGCTGTTCTGTCCATGGCCCTGCTGGTGGCGGCGGGAACGCTGCTGGCCGCAATGCTGAACGTGCGTGCGGCTCGCTGGATGCTCTGGGCCTACACCGTGCTGATCCTCGGAGCCGGCGCGGTGCTGCTGACCGCTTTGCTTCAGAGCAATTTCAAGCTGATCTACGTGGCCCAGTACACGGAACGGGCCCTGCCGACGGCTTACAAGATGGCTGCCTTCTGGGCTGGTCAACAGGGAAGCCTGCTGCTGTGGGCGATTCTGCTGGCAGTGATGAGCGCGGTGGCTGCGGTGCAATGGCGCGGGCGCTCAGCGCGCGAGCAGACTGCGGCTCTGGCGGTGCTGGCGGTGACCAACGGCTTCTTCGCGGCGCTGATGCTGTTCGTGCGCGATGCCGATCCATTCACCGCCTATGCCGTCGGAAAGACCCCCGCCGATGGATTCGGACTGAACCCGCTGCTGCAGAATCCCAGCATGATCGCCCACCCGCTGCTGCTTTTTGTCGGCTACGCGGGCTTCACCGTGCCTTTCGCCATGTTGGCCGGCGCTCTGGCGGGCGGCGAACGCAGTGATGCCTGGCTGGTCACCGCTCGCAAGTGGCTGCTGTTCAGTTGGCTGTTTCTCAGCGTCGGCATTCTGCTGGGCGCGCAGTGGGCGTATGTCGAGCTGGGCTGGGGCGGGTACTGGGCCTGGGACCCGGTGGAGAATGCTTCGCTGCTGCCGTGGCTGACCGCGACGGCTGTGCTGCACTCGATCGGTTTGCAACTTCAGCGCGGCATGTTCCGGCGATGGAATGCCGCCCTGATCGGCACATCCTTCATCTTGTGCATCCTCGCCACCTACATCACCCGCAGCGGCGCGATCCAGTCGGTGCACGCCTTCGGTGACTCGCTGGTCGGGCCGGTGTTTCTCGGCTTCCTGCTGCTGAGCATCATCACGGTGGTGGGCCTGCTCGCCTGGCGCTGGCAATTGCTGGAACCAAAGCACACGCTGGAGCGTCTGGTGGGCAAAGAGGGCGCGTTCCTGGCGGTCAACGTGCTGCTGGTGCTGATCACCATCGTCACCATGTATGGCACGATGCACCCGGTGCTGGCCGGCCTGTTCAAAGAGAACCCCGGCAGCTACGGCCCCGAGTTCTACAACCACGTCGTGGTGCCCCTGGGCCTGCTGCTGGTGGCGCTGATGAGCGTCGGCCCGCTGCTGATCATCGGGTCCGAAGCGGGAAAGACATTGTTGCAGGGAATGATAATTCCGGGGGTGCTCTCAGTCATTGCAATTGGCGTGACGGTGGTGATGGGTGTGCACAACGTGTATGCCCTGCTGTGCGTGGCCCTGACCGTGTTCACCTTCGTCAATGTGCTGCGCGGGTTGCTCAAGGCTGCGATCGATCGCATGAAGCTGCACGATGAGGGCCTGGCTCTCGCCCTGCTGCGGGCATTGGACGGCGATCATCGCCGCTACGGCGGACAGACCGTACACCTGGGCATGATCCTGATCGTCGTCGGCGTCACCGGATCGAGCCTGTTCAGCGACAAGCAGGAACTGTCAATGAAGGCCGGCGATTCGGTGCAGGTGGCGGGTTTCACCGTGCGTTACGACGGCATGGAGCAACTGCGCCACGCCAACTTCACCGCCTTCGACGCTGCGGTGACGCTGACCGATGCCGCGGGCAACAGCTCCGTCCTGCACCCGCAGGTGCGCTACTACGACAAGAGCGAACAACCCAACAGTGAGGTCGCCCTGCTGACCAATCTCAAGCGCGACATCTACATCACCCTGGCCGGCTGGGAAGACAACGGCAAGCTGGCCGCCATTCAGATCATCGTCAACCCGCTGCTGCTGTGGATCTGGATCGGCTCGGTGGTGTTGACGCTGGGCGGCACGCTGTGCCTGCTGCCCCGGCTGTGCCCACAGCGCCAAGCGGACCACGTGAAAGTCACGCTGCCGGTCGGCCTCGGTTCCTGTCAAACCCCCGCGATGGAGCAAACATCATGAAACGCTGGGCTTTCCTGTGCATCCTGCTCACCCTTACCGTCAACGCCCGGGCTAAGGACGCCTGCTGTCCGGCCGACGGCCAGACTGTCGCGCCGGTTGCCAACGATCAGACCGCGCAGGCTCCACCGGCCGCGCTGCCGGAGGGTCACCCCGCTCTTCCCGAGGGACACCCCCCGATGCCGGCAACTTCCGCCATGCCCGAAGGTCACCCGGCGCTACCCGATGGTCATCCCGCACTTCCGGGGGCCGAGGAGCCGGTCACAGGCTCCCTGGCCATCAAGGTCACCCAGGGCACCGCGGACGGTCCTTCGCTGGAAGGGCAAAAGGTCACCATCCGCATGTACAGCAGCGGCCAACTGGTCAGCGAACGGGAAGAACCGATCGGCGCCGACGGCCTGATCATGCTCGAAAATCTCACCATCAAGGGCATCGAGCAGCCCGTGGTCAGCTTCGAGCACGGCGGCGTCACCTTCCAGCAAGTCGGCAAGCCCATGGGCGCCATGCTGAGCGATCAACTCATCCGCCTGCCCGTCTATGAAATCACCGACCAGCAGCCCGACTGGTCCATCGCCATGTGCCACGTCATGGTCCGCCGCATCGAAGGCGGCATCGCGGTCACCCAGATGCTGGCGGTGCAGAATCCCTCCGATCGCGCCTGGAAAGGTGAGCAAACCGAGCTGGCTGAAGACACCGCCAACGTCACCTTCAGCCTTCAACTTCCCGCCGGATCCCAGCACGTGACCGTCGGCCAGGGCTTCATGGCCGGTAGCGCTCGCCTGGAGCGCGGCACGTTGATCCACACCGGCCCGATCGTCCCCGGCGTCACGCAGTATCAGTTCAGCTACCTGCTCCCGGCCGTGGACGGCCAGGTCGATCTTCAGATCAACGCTCCCTCCGCCATCGGTCACCTGATGGTCTTCGTGCCCGATGACGGCAGCGACATCACCGCCACCGGCCTGAGCGAAAGTCAGGCCATGGGCGAAGGCGACCGCGCCGTGCGCGTTTTCTCCGTTGAAAAAGTGCTGGCCAATCAGTCCGTCAGCCTCAAGCTTGCCGCCCCCGGAACTGCCGCAGCAGGCTCAGCTGAGGGCGATGATACGCACAATCATGCTCAGTCCTCCACTGCCCCCAGCGGCGTGCCCAAGCTGGCCGTCGGCGCAGGCGCAGCCGTGCTGGCCGCCACCGCCGCGGCCGTGGCTGTGTTCCGCAAACGCGCCTCAGGAGTCAATGCGTGAGCGCCCTGGCGTTCCATTTTGAATCCTCTCCCCTTGGGAGAGGGCAGGGTGAGGGCGGTATGCCCCAGGCGTGTTCATGCCATGACGCCGGCATGCATTCGGCCCTCACCCCAACCCTCTCCCAACGGGAGAGGGGGCAAGGCAACAGCACCCCGGCAGTACGACAAGCTCCTTTTTTCTCCGGTTCAGCCGAGGCGCGGGCGAGTCACATCGTCCGCGCTCTCGGCCTTACTCGCCGCTTCGATGAACGGGCGGTTCTCAACGGCGTCAGCTTTGAACTGAAAGAGGGCGAATACCTCTGCCTGCTCGGAGCCAACGGCGCCGGCAAGAGCACGCTGCTGAACATCCTGGCCACGCTCAACAGTCCCGACGAGGGCCAGCTTTACCTGTTCGATCGCCTGGTTCGCCGCGGCGATGCCCAGCTTCGCCGCCACCTGGGCATGATCGCCCACCAGGCCATGCTCTATCGCGATTTGTCCGCCATCGAAAATCTGCGCCTGTTCGCACGGCTGTACGGCATCGCGCATGTCGAGGATCGCTGCCGGCAGATGCTGGACATGGTGAAGCTGGCCGACCGCGCCGACGACCCGGTGCGCGCCTTCAGTCGCGGCATGATCCAGCGCCTGTCGATCGCCCGGGCCATGGTGCACGATCCGAAACTTCTGCTGGCCGACGAGCCTTTCACCGGCCTGGACCTGCGCTCCACGCGCATCGTGGAGCAACTGCTGGCCCAGTGGAACGCGGTGGGCAAGACGCTCGTGCTGGTCAATCACGACATCGATCAGAGTCTCGCCCTGAGCAATCGCGTGATTGTGCTGCGGGCCGGGAAGCTGGCCATGGATGCATCGACCGCACAGGTCGATCGGGACACGGTGGAGCAGGAGGTGTTCGGATCAT
>JADLFV010000017.1 GCA_020849625.1 Phycisphaeraceae bacterium | reverse complement strand
TAAAAGAACCGGAATGCACCGCAGAGAACGCAGAGAACACAGAGCTAAAATACTTGAATTCAAGCTTATTCCGGTTTTTCTCTGCGATCTCTGCGTCCTCTGTGGTGAGTTCTTTTTTCTGCTCTAATTGCCATCCGACGCGCGGCAACAGTTCAGGTTTTTCAGAACATATTTAAGTTAAAATATGTTCTTGTATTTGGTCGCCCACGTAAGGCGGCGGCGGGCAATCGCAACAACCCCCGGAATACGCTGCGGCTGACATGTGAACGCGGGAGGTCCACTTGCTTTCCAGCCGCGGCGTCCTCGCTGCGGGCCTGCGGCATTCTGAGCCCTATAAACGTACCTGTCCCGGTTTTAGCGGCCACGAGGCCCGGAGGCGCAGAGCAGAGCAATCACTCGCATCCAGCCGGTCTGCTCCGCTGTGCATGAAGCGCCCGACGCAAGTAATCACAGGAATGTGCCGCGTTGACATTCGGTGCTAGGTCGTGCGGATGGGATCGTGGCAGCGATTTTATCGGCCGGTGGTGTTGGGATGTTGCCAAACAGCCGATGGGTGGGAATGATTGTGGGATTGTTCCCCGACTGCGAGGCAAGCGCGATGCACACGCACAAGCACTTCATTTTGAATTTCACGCCCACGGGCATGATTCCCACCAAGGACATGACGCCGCACGTGCCGGTGCAGGTCAATGAGATTGTCGATCAGGTGCTGGAGGTGGTGGCCCTGGGCGTCAATATGGTGCACCTGCACGCGCGGGATGAGAAGACGGGGCAGCCGACGTATCGCAAGGATGTGTATGGGCGGATCATCGAGCCGATCCGCAAGGCGCATCCGGAGCTGGTGATCTGCGTGTCGCTGAGCGGGCGTGATTTCAATGAGTTTGAGAAGCGCAGCGAGGCGTTGCAGTTGGACGGGGATTTGAGGCCGGACTTCGGCAGTTTGACGCTCAGTTCGTTGAACTTCAATCGCACAGCCAGCATGAACGCGCCGCAGATGATCCAGGATCTGGCGCGTGCCATGCAGGAGCGCGGCATTCGCCCGGAGCTGGAGGCGTTCGACCTGGGCATGATCAACTATGCTCATTACCTGATACGCAAGCAGTTGATCAAACCGCCCTACTATTTCAACCTGATCCTGGGTAACATTGCCTGCGCTCAGGCCAACATGCTGAGCCTGGGGCTGATGGTGTCGGAGTTGCCGGCCGAGAGCATCTGGTCGGTGGGCGGCGTGGGCGATGCCCAGTTGAAGATGAACGCCATGGGCCTGGTCAACGGCGGCGGCGTGCGGGTGGGGCTGGAGGATCATATCTGGTATGACGAGGATCGCACACAACTGGCGACCAATCGGGCGCTGGTCGAGCGCGTGCTGCACATCGCCGAGGCGCTGGGGCGCAAGCCATACTCGCTTTCCGATGCGCGCAAAATGCTGATGAATGGGCAAGCATGAAAGGCGTGTGTCTGTGAGTAGAATGTTCGATCGCATCAGGCGAATCCCGGGCATGCTGGCCCACGGGCTATTCCTGTACAACATGCTGGAATACCTCAGTTCCAAAGGCCTGGTGATTCGGCCGTTCTATTTCTTTCAGGAGCAGCTTGACCAGGCGCCGGCGGCATCGAAGTTCGAGCCCCCGCCCGGTTTCGAGTTGGTCGAGTTGCAGCCGAGCGATTGCGGGCAACTGGACCGCATCGACCATCGCGGCTACACCGCGCAGGACCTGCGCGAGCGACTGGCGCGGGGCCACCTGGGTCTGGCGTTGAAGCACGAGGGCAAAGTCGCGGCCTTCACCTGGTGCAACTTCGATGAAATACAATTCGAGCCCTGCCGCCGCGCGCTGGACCCGGGCGAAGCGTACCTGTATGACGCCCACACGTTGGAAGCTTATCGCGGGCATCGGCTGGCGCCGTGCCTGCGCTACCAGAGCTACGCGGCGTTGAAGACCAGAGGTTGCCGCGTGCTCTACAGCACCTCCGATTGTTTGAACCGCTCGGCGGTGCAATTCAAGCGGAAAATGAATGCGACGTTTCTGTTCATGGCGATCTATTTCGAGTTGTTCGGCCGGTGCAAGAAGACGTGGGTGGTGCGACGATACGGCCAATCACCTCAGCGCGACTGGCCATAACCCGAATGATTCACCGCAGAGATCGCGGAGGACACCGAGAAGGCCATTAAATTACGAACAATCCTTTATGGCGCAATCCGACAAACCGTCAATCTTTCGATGGAACACTCTGCGAAAAAACCAGCCACGCCAAACATGCCCATCAATTCTTACCTCTTCTGAACCTCCGCGTGCTCTGCGCCCTCTGCGGTGAATAATCCGGCATGAACAGCCGTCTGTTGGTATAAAATGTGATGATGTCGGCCGGGAACCCGTCGCACGTCGAGGTGGTGTTGCGTGACATTGCCTGTCCGGGCTGCCAGTACAACCTGCGCGGGCTGTACGGCCCGATCGTGCAATGCCCGGAGTGCGGGCTGGCGTGCGACATCGCGCGGCTGGTGAGTCTGCGCTGGACCAAGCCGTGGCATCGGGCGCCGAAGTTCAACCATGTGTGCCTGGCGGTGACATGGGCGGCGATGACGCCGATCATGTTGGCGGTGGTCGTGATCGTTGAAGCGGCGATGCGGATGCGAACAATGTCGCCGGCACCGTTCTGGGCGGTGGGCATGCTGATGTTCGCCGGCTGGTTGTGGAGTCTGTGGCTGGCGTATCGCGTGTTCGACACGTGGCGCGGCGTATGGCTGGGGCTGCTGGCGCATGCGATCTTTGCAACCTATCTGGCTACTACCTTCATCATGTTGAGCGCCGGCATCAACATGGTGATGTTCTTCGCCAGCCAATGGGTGTCAAATACTGCTCTTGTCGTGTACTTGATTCTGCTGGGAGTGCTGTTGCCGCTGTCTTTCCTGGGTCGGCTGGGCGAGAAGTGGATCGCGCGGCAGTGTATTGCTGAATATCTGCGGCGGCGCGGTGCGGACGTGGGAAACAGTGCCCGTTATGCCAGCGAAGCGCAGCCGGGCAGGCTACAATCTGGCTTATGACAATGCGAGTAGTTAGAGGCGTTTATCTGGCGGACACCGCCACCGTGCGCGGGGAGGTGACCATCGGTCGTGACACCAACATCTGGTACGGGGCGGTCGTGCGCGGCGACGTGGCGCCGATCAGCATCGGCAGCCGCACCAACGTCCAGGACGGCGCGGTGCTGCACTGCGATGACGATCAGCCGCTGAGCGTGGGCGATCGCGTGACCATCGGGCACGGCGCGATCGTGCATTGCAGCGTGGTGGAGGATGACGTGCTGATCGGCATGGGGGCGACGGTGCTGGGCGGCGTGCGCATCGGCAAAGGCGCGGTGATCGCGGCCGGCGCGGTGGTGGCCCCCGGAAGTGAAATCCCCGAGGGGATGGTGGCCATGGGCGTGCCCGCCAAGGTCAAGCGGCCGGTGAGCGAGGAGGAACGCGCCTTCACCCAGCACAACAGCGATCATTACGTCGATATGGCCCGCCGCCAGGCTTCCAATCCCAACGATCCCCGCACCCGCCCCTACGGTCAGCGATGATGCCACCGGCGCCCCCCACCGCTGCCGCGGCCAGGCTGTTTCCCGCCATCGATCTGCGCGGGGGCAAAGTCGTGCGACTGACCCAGGGCGACTACGCTCGCCAGACGACCTATGGCGATGACCCGCTGGAGCAGGCCCAGGTGTTCGCTCAGGCTGGGGCAAGCTGGCTGCACGTGGTCGATCTGGACGGCGCCCGCAGCGGCGAGATGACCCACGCCCCGCATGTGCGGCGAATTTGTGCCGAGACGACATTGAAGGTCGAGGTGGGCGGCGGCGTTCGCAGCGAGCAGGCCATCGACCTGCTGCTCAACTGCGGCGTCGAGCGCGTGATCCTGGGCACGGCCGCCCTGCGCAACTGGGCGTGGTTTGAGAAACTGGTCCAGCACAAGGCGTATCAGCGCAAGCTGGTGCTCGGTCTGGATGCCCGCGGCGGCAAGGTGGCCACCGACGGCTGGGAAAAAACATCCGACGTCACCGCTTTGGAAATCGCCCGCCGTGTCAGCGATTGGCCTCTGGCGGCGATCGTGTACACCGACATCGCGGTCGATGGCATGCTGAGCGGGCCCAATGTCGCAGCCACCCGTGAACTGGCCCAGGCCACGCGCGTGCCGATCATCGCCTCCGGCGGCGTGGGCACGCTCGACCACCTGCGTGCTCTGCGCATGCTGCCGATCCAGGGCGCGATCGTGGGCAAGGCACTTTACGAAAATGCATTCACCATCCACGAGGCGCTGGCGGCCTTTGAGCGCGGAGCTTGAAAAGATGAACAACGACCCGGCTCAAAACCCGTTGCAGAGCTACTTCGACTGGCAGGTGACGACGCTGATGCTGGCTTACGATCTGGTCGATCCGATCCGCCCGGCCGGCGCCAGCGAGGATGAAATCCACGACCGCCGCGAGCACGTGGAGCGCGAGGTGCGTGAATTGTCACTGGCCCAGGTGCCGCAGAAGTATCTCGATGATGAATCGCTGGATTGGCCCCCGCAGGTGATGTGCGCCATCACGCGGGCCACGCTGGGGCGGGCGCAGGCGATCATCCATGGCGCATCGTAACCTGCACGGGAATGCGAAGCCTACGGACTTCCATCTGTGTGCAGTCCCGCCTGGAACAGGCTGGGCTTTTGCCGTGAGATGGACGCTCAAGTTGCGGGTGATTCAGTTTGTCACGGGGACGATCTGCGGAGCGCTGCGTTCGCGCTGGATCAGGTCGTGCCCCCGGAAGTTGTCCGAAGCATCGGGGTGGTCGGTGCGGAAGTGGGCGCCGCGGCTTTCTTCGCGCCAGCGGGCGGAGCGGGCGATCAGGGCGCCCACCGTGAGCTGGTTCTGCACTTCCCAGCCCTGCTTCTCGTCGAAGATTTTGTCCATGGTGTAGCGGGCCCAGAAGTCGATCGAGTCGATGGCCAGGTCCAGGTGCTGGGCGTCGCGCTCGATGCCGACGTGCCGCCACATGACGCTGCGCAAACTGGAGCGGACGTCGGCCAGGTCGAGCTCCGCGGTGTGGGAGGGACGGATGTCGCTGATGATTTTGACCGGGCCGCGCTGCGTGGACTGATCGCTGAGCCATTGCAGCGCGGTGGCGCCGGCGATCTGTCCGAAGACCAGACCTTCCAGCAGGCTGTTGCTGGCCAGGCGATTGGCGCCGTGCAGGCCGGTGGAGGCGACCTCGCCGCAGACCAGCAGGCCGGGGACGTTGGTGCGGGCCTGCAGATCGCTGCGCACGCCGCCGATCATGTAGTGGCAGGAGGGATGCACGGGGATGAGCTGTTCGCCGGGATCGATGTCGAAGTCGGAAAGCAGTTTGAAGATGCCGGGGAAGCGCTGGGCGAATTTTTCGCGGCCGAGGTGGCGCACGTCGAGGAAGACGTGGGTGTGATGGGTTTTGGCCATCTGGCTGAGGATGGCGCGTGTGACCACATCGCGCGGAGCCAGTTCGCCGCGCTGGTCGTAGTCGGGCATGAAACGGTGATTCTGGTTGTCGAGCAATCGCCCGCCTTCGCCGCGCACGGCCTCGCTGATCAGCGAGCGGCTGGCACCTGCGATGTAGAGCGTGGTGGGATGAAACTGCACGAAAGCCAGGTCAGCCAGTTCGGCGCCGGCGCGGAAGGCCATGGCGATGCCGTCGCCGGTGGCGGACATGGGGTTGGTCGATTCGCGATAGACCTGCCCGCAGCCGCCGGAAGCCAGAACGGTCGCGCCAGCCCAGATCACCTGCAGGCCGTACTTGGGATGGTGCGTGATGGCGCCCAGGCAGCGATGGCCGGTGGGACTGGACGGATCGTCGTGGGTGATCAGGTCGAGTACGAAACAGTTGTCGAAGAGGCGCACGTGCTCGGCCTGCTCGACCTGTTGCAGCAACGTCAGGGCCAGCACGCGGCCGGTGGCGTCGCCGTCGGCATGAAGGATGCGGCTGTGACTGTGTCCGCCTTCGCGGCCGAGGGCGAGCTTGCTGCCATCGTCTTCAGCGGAGTGGTCGAACTTCATGCCCCAGGCGATCAACTGCTCGATCTGGGCCGGCGCGCTTTCCACCACGCGGCGAACGGCCGGCTCATCGCACAGATCGGCCCCGGCGATCAGCGTGTCCCGCACGTGATTGTCCAGCTTGTCATCGGCGCTGCGCACGGTGGCGATGCCGCCCTGGGCCCAGTAAGTGTTAGAGTCCTTGATCTGGCCCTTGGTGGTGATGATGACATCGGTGGGATGGCCGTTGACCGCATTGCCTGTCGCGGCAGCCAGGGCCGCCCGCATGCCGGCCACGCCGCAGCCGATCACCAGCAGATCAGTGAAAATCTGCGGCAGCAGCGTGGCCCGGAAGGGGATCAGATATCGGCGTTGATCAAAAATCGTGTGCATGGTGTATCAGAGACAAAGGCAACCGCGGATGAACGCAGATGGGCGCGGATGATCAGCCACGAAGGCACGAAGGGCATGAAGAAAAAATTAGACTAGACATCGAGGATTACGTGTTCTTCGTGCCTTCGTGGCATGTTTCCATAGCCGGTCATCAATCCGCGTGCATCTGCGTTTATCCGCGGTTTCATTGCGTTGTTTACTCAAGGGTGCTGCTGGAAGAGAAGCTGGCGTGCGGCCAGGGGATTTTCAGGTCGCGCAGGGCTTTGCGCCATTCCCCGGGCGGCTGGTAGTACACGCGGCCGGAGACTTGCACCGGGCCTGCCAGATCGCTTGCTGCGAACGCGGCCGGCAGCACCACCTCCAGCTCGCCCCGCACCGGCATGGCCACCGGCGGACGGGCCTTGAAGGCGAACTGCCGATCGCCTGCCGTCACCTGGTAATCCACGCGATACACCGGCAGCTCCACATCGTTGGGGTTGCTCATCTTCAGCGTGACATTGACCACGCTGCCCTGGTCGGTCTGCTGGCCGCGGGTGACGGAAGCGACCTCGACGTGAGGCTTGGACAAGCCCGCACAGCCGGTCAGGCACAGGGCGACAGTCACAGTCAGCAGGATTCGCATCATGGCAATAGTGTAGCGAATCAAACAGAGCCGGACTCTGTGAGTCCGGATTCCGGGCACGCAGTGCCCGGCTCGGATGACAGGCAAATTTCACGCTGTTTCCGGGGGCGAAACTTTCGGGGGCAGACCCGGCAGCGCTTCCTCCAGCACGCCTTTGACCCGCGGCCAGAGCAGCACGGCCTCGACGATCATCCACGCCTCCAGCAGCAGTGTGGCCGCGGCGATGAAGATCAGCGTCCAGTTGGGCGAATCGCTGGAAAGCCACTGCGGCAATTGCAGGATCATGGCCCAGGCCGGCATGATGAGCATGAAGATCAGCGGCGGCACGAGGAACCAGATGGGAATCTTTCGCCGCCAAAGATAGAACGCGGTGACCAGGAAGGCCAGGCCGCCGAGCAGTTGATTGGTAGCACCGAACATGGGCCAGAGGATAAGCCCGCCTTTGCCGAGATTTTCCCAGGCCCATTCGCTTCCGGGGGCGGGCATGGCTGCGATGAAGAAGGCGACGACAACGCCGAAGATGGTCGCCCCGTGCCGGTTGCGCAGCCAGGTGAGCGGGTTGGTCATGGCGAGCTGCGGTGTATTCCGGGGGGCACCGCGGACCGCGTCGGCACGACGCGGCTCGCTCAGAACCTGCGCGTCGATCTGCCATCCGCATTCGGGACACTTGCCCGTAACGTTGCCGGTCAGGTCATATCCGCACTGCGCGCAATCTCGCGGCCCTCGTTGCGGCAGACACGCGGCTGCCAACTCCTGCACAACATAGCGCTGCAAGCGACAGGCGGTGTCCAGCGTTGTTCCCGCGAACGATGCCACCAGCACCCCCATCAGCGCCACCGCTACTCCACTGGGAATGCCGATGGATTTAAGAAAGTTCGCCGAGCCATCGACGAATGCGCCGACCGTCTGCGCCAAACCGCCGGAGGCGCCCCAGGATTCGTAGCGCGCGGCAAATGCCACGGTTCCCACCAGCGTGCTATCGCTCTGGACAATCCCCAACCCCAGACCCGCCACGCAGGCGAGGATCACGATCACGGCGAGGAAACCTTCGGTTAGCATGGCTCCGTAGCCGACGAAGCGGGCGTCGGGTTCGGTTTTGAGTTGTTTGCTGCTGGTGCCGCTGGAGACCAGGCAGTGGAAGCCGCTGATGGCGCCGCAGGCGACGGTGATAAAAAGGAATGGAAAGATGGCTGGAGCGCCTTCGGGGTGCCAGTTGACCGCGGGGGCGACGATGTGCAGCGGTTGACGGGCAGCCCCTTCCACCGGCGGAGCGCCGCCTGCAAATGCGGCATACGCAAGCCCGATCACGATCAAGCCCAGCGCGGTCAGCAGTTGCAGCGAGTTGATGTAATCGCGCGGCTGCAGCAGCGTCCAGACCGGCAGTACGCTGGCGGCGTAGCAGTACGCCAGCAGAATCGCCACCCACACAATTACCGGCCAATCCGCCAGCGTGCTGTTGAATGCGTGCAAAGCGTGCTCGATCGAAGCGATCCCGCTCGACAACCACGCTGGGAGCCAAGGCAGTTGGGCCACCGGCGTGTTCTGGTCGCCAAACACGACGGTCAGGTACATCACGGTGAGTGCGATCAGCGACGGCCAGAACAGTCCTTTGCCTTTGCGATGCAGCCAGATGCCGATGGCCACCGCGATGGGCAGTTGAATCCACACCGGGAAGATGGAGGCTGGGTATTGGCGGAACACGGCCGCGATCACCAAGCCGAAGATCGCCAGCACGATGGTCAGCGCCAGGAACAGCACGATCAGAAACAAAATGCGCACCCTGCGGTTGAGCACGCGGCCGGCAATGTCGCCCACGGTTTGGCCGTTGTTGCGCAGCGAAACGACCAGCGCTCCGAAGTCATGCACCGCCCCGATGAAGATGGAACCGAACACAACCCAAAGCAGAGCGGGCAGCCAGCCCCACATCACGGCGATGGCCGGCCCGACGATGGGGCCGGTGCCGGCAATGGAGGTGAAATGGTGCCCGAAGACGATGGACTTGTGCGTGGGCACGTAGTCGGTGTCATCGCGCAGGCGTGTGGAAGGACAGACGGCGTCGGCCGAGAGGCGGAAGATCTTCGAGCCCAGCCAGCGGCCGTAGGTGTGATATGCAACCAGAAACGCCACGGCGGAGCCCAGGGCGATCAGGAGAGTAGCCATGAGGGACAGTATAGGCGGTAATGACGAATGACGAAATTCGAATGACGAAACAATGACGAATGCTCCAATGTCCAAATGACGAAGCATTCGTCATTCGATTTTCGTCATTCGAATTTCCCACTGTTTTCCCGGGGGTCGCAGGGCATCCACGCGGTTACGAAGCATCTCCAGGGCTTCTGCGGTATCGACCGCCAGCAGGTCTTCGGGGGCGATCGGTGGGCCGAGGTGGCAGCGGACGCGGCCGGACCAGCGCAGCTTGCTGCCGCGCGGCCAGACCTCGAAGGCGCCTTCGATGGCCACCGGTATCACCTGCGGGCGGGCCCGGCGGATCAGCAGCATGATGCCGGGCGCGAAATCCTGCGTGTCGCCGTCCTCGGTGCGGCTGCCTTCAGGGAAAATCAACAGGCGCTCGCCGCGGTTAAGCACTTCGATGCAGGCCTTGATCGCGCCCTTGTCGCCGGCTGATTCCTGGTCCACGGGGATGGCGCTGAGCGAACGCAGCAGCCAGGCGAAGAAACGCCCCCGGAAGAGCGTCTTGCGGGCCATGGCGAAAAAAGGCTGATTGGTCGCCAAACCCACGATGATCGGATCGAGATACGACTGGTGATTGGATACGTACAGCACCGCGCCCTGGCGGGGAATGTTCTGCCGCCCGGTAAAACGATAACGATAGCAGAGCTTGAACCAGATCCAGCAGAAGCAGCGCAGGAAATACCACCACCCCCGGATGTGCAGCGGAATCGTGCGACGTGATTGGGTGGCGCGGTCGGTCATGGGGCAAACAATTTTCCCGGCCGCTTGCGGCTTCGCGCACCCGTCCGTCTTGGCAGCGTTTCGCGAAGCCGCAAGCGGCTCATACCCGTGCTCCCATGCGCTCGGCCACGCGCCGGGCCAGCAGGTCCACCACTTCCTGCAAGCTCATGTCCGAGGTGTCGATGTGCTGGGCATCCTCGGGACAGATCAGCGGGGCCACCTGGCGGGTCGAGTCACGATGATCGCGCTCCACGATCTGCTGACGGATCTGCTCGAGGTCCGCGTGTTTACCGGCTTCTTTCAACTGATTGGCCCGCCGTTTGGCACGCACCTGCGTATTGGCGTCGAGGTAAAACTTCACATTGGCCTTGGGAAACACCACCGATCCCTGGTCGCGGCCCTCGGTCACCAGGCGCGGATGCTCCCGTCCGATGCGGCGCTGGGCTTCGACCAACACCTGCCGCACCCCCGCAAGTGCCGACACGGGACTGACAAAGCCGGTGACGTCCGCATCGCGCAGGCGATCGGTGACATCGATATCGCCGACGTACAGGCGTGGCGGATCGGTCTGCCAGTCGAAGCGCATCGGCTGATGGCGGGCCAGTTCGACCACGGCATATTCCTCGTCCAGGGGATGGATGCCGCGATCCAGGGCGCGGGCGGTCAGGCCGCGGTACATGGCCCCGGTGTCGAGGAACTCCAGATTCAATCGCTTGGCCAGCAGCCGGGCCACGGTGGATTTCCCCGACCCGGCCGGGCCGTCGATGGTGACGATCAGTTGGTCGGTGCTGTCGGTTTTCGCAGGGTCGCTCACTTGGTCTTTGCTTCCGTGCTCATGCGGTTGTGCCAGTTGATCACCAACTCGGGCTTCAGCAGCAGGTAGTACATGCGGCCTTCGGTGATCTGGCGGCCGGCGGTGCGCTCGGCTTCCGGGCCGATGCCCATGTAGATGTCGGCCCGGCCTGCCGCGCGGATGGCGCCGCCGGTGTCCTGGTCCAGCATCAACTGATCGAACGTGCGATCACCCATGCCCGAGGGCACGCGGGTGTTGACCAGCACGGCACAACCGCGCGGGAAGATCGCCTTGTCCGTGGCCAGCGAACGCATGGGGGTGACACGGAAGCCCAGTGACCCGGCCGGCCAGTTGTCGCCGGTGTATTCGCGGAAGAACACAAAGCGATCGTTGCGGCGGATGTATTCGTCCAGTTCGTTGGGATGGGCCAGGAAGTATTCGCGGATAGCGGGCAGGCTCACGCGATTGGCCGAGAGCTTGCCATCCTTGACCAGTTGGCCGCCGACGCTGGTGTATTCGTGGCCGTTGGTCCCGGCATAACCGACGTACATGGTTGAGCCGTCGGTCATCTGAAGTTTGGCGCTGCCGTTGACCTCCACCACATAGGCATCGAGGCGCGAGGCGAAATAGACCAGTTCGCGCCCGGATAACATGCGGCTGGTTTCGATCTGTGATCGCGTGGGATAGGTCACGATGCCCGCCGAGGTCTGGCGGCCCTGCGTTTCGCCGGTGACCGGATCGCTCACCAGGTCGGGCGGCCGCTGGTAGATCGGATACTTGTACTCACCCGTCCTCGAACGCGATCCCCGGAAGATGGGAGTGTAGTAACCAGTAAACAGAACCACGCCCGAGCCGTCCCAGCCCACGCTCTCCCAGATGTCAAAGTCGCTGCGGATCGTCGCTTCCGCGCCCGCGCGATCCTGCGGCAGGTGCAGCAGCGCGTACATGGAAGCCTGGGCATGAGCCAGACTGATCGGCCCGGAGGGGAAGTAGGCCTTGCTCGAGGGATAGCCATACCAGCGCAGGCTGCGCTCGGCCGCCTCCCGGAAGTTGGGGTCGGTGAGCTGGCGGACGACCGGGGTGAGGTCCGGCCACAGGCTCTGATCCATGATGCGACGCAGACCGAAGGCCCCCTCCGGCAACGGTCGGCCGTAGTCCGGCTCAGGCATCGGCTTCTTGCAACCCGAAAACGCAACTGCCATCATCAGCAGCAGACACAATCCGATTCGTCGCCCTGACATCGATGCGCTCCTTGCCCCGGCCCGACCCCCGGAAAAAGTTGTGCTGTTCTCGGCGAGGCGTGCTTGACTTCCGGGGGCAGCACGCCAGGTGGGTTGACCGCATTATCAGCATCCCATGCCGACGTGCAAAGCGGCCTTCATCTACCCCATACTGTACCGCATGATGCATGTTCCGGTTGCGCCCGCACCGGATCAGAGGTGGTAGTGTCAATGAAAGTCAGCGAATCAGACAATCACGCCGCTTCGATTTCGAGGTATTCGGTGGCGGTGGAGGGTTGCTGGATGGGTTCGCCGTCGGCGCGGAGGCCTTCCAGATGCATGACGATGGCCTGACGGAGATTGTCGCGCACTTCGTCAACGCTTTGGCCGGTGGCGACGCAGCCGGGCAGGTCGGGGACGTAGGCGGAGTAGTTATTGGGGCCGGATTCGATGACAATGGCGTAACGCATGGGATCAACCTCTTTGACGCAGGCTGGCCTGCAACAGAATGCTGGCCAGGGTTTTGGGGTGCAGGTCGTCGGACGGGTGGCCGTGGATGGTGACGCGGCCTTTTTTCGTCGGATGCTTGAATTGACGATGGCTGCCCTTTTGCGCAACTTGCACCCAGCCGTCAGCTTGGATCAGTCGCAAAACCTCCCGGACCATCATGATTGGATTTTAACCGGGAAGCAGGCGGTTGCCAATGAAATGGTGGGCTGGGACGTGGGGCCATCGTGGCCATATTTCGGGAGCACGGATAATCGCGGCTATCATTAGGACATGTGGACCGTCTTGCGATGGATGGCGGTGGTGCTGGCGTTTCTGCTGCTGGGGGCGCACTTTCTGCGTGGGGGGCATGTGATGGTGGTCGCGTTGCTGCTGGCGGCGCCGATTGTGGGGATGCTCGTGCGTCGGCGCTGGATGAGGCGACTGTTGCAGGTGCTGCTGGTGTTGGGGGCGGGGGTGTGGCTGCTGACGGCCAATGCGATCTATGGCAGTCGCTTGGAGGCGGGCGAGCCTTATGGGCGGATGCTCATCATCATGTTCGCGGTGGCGACGTTCACGCTTTTCGCGGCGGCGGTGGTGCCGATGCCGGGTGAGCGGGATGTGCTGAAAGCGAAGAGCGGGTGATGCGTTAATCGGCCGCCATGTTGCGCAGGACGCGATCTGTTTACGACGACATGCGAGACATTGTTGATGATGACGACGTGCGGATCGAAGACCGCCGTCGGCGACGGCGGCTTTGGATGGGGGTGGGTCAGGGGGTGGTGATGAACGGGTATGGCGAGGCGAGGAGATTGCGGCGGAGGTTGTGGCGTTCGATGTAGCGCTGCGTGTTGGTCCAGGTCGGCGGATCGAAGATGAAGCCGCGCCAACGGCCTTTACACCAGACTTTGCCGGCGTGGGTGGTGCGCTGGTGGATCGCTTTGGTGGCTTCGCTCTTGAGCCACTTGATGGTGTTGTCGATGTTGCGCGGGGTGTAGGTCAGCAGCAGGTGTGCATGCGTCGGTTCGAGTGATGCGGCGACAATGTGCCAATCCGATTCCGCGGCACATTGCGTCCACACGTCGATCACGGTCGCGATCATGTCGGGCGTCAGACGCACGGGGGGCTGGGTCATGCGTTCCCGGGACATGCGCAGGCGGACGGGATCGCCGGGGTGCAGGGTATGCGGCTCGATGTGGCCGAGGTTTTCGTCCCACGCGGTGGACCAGTGTCCGCGATCATCGCCGGGCAACCACAGGCCGTAACCCGACAGCACAATGTGATAGCCCAACGTGCGCGGCATTGTGTACCCCCGATATACCCATATCCCTCATATAGCCGCCGCCGGTGGCGGCGTTGTGATCGAACGGGTGAACGGAACGGAACAAGACCGCCGTCGGCGACGGCGGCTATATGGTCGTCAGGTCGTCGCCATGTTGCGCAGGACGGTGTGGAGGATGCCGCCGTTGCGGTAGTAGTCTACCTCCACGGGGGTGTCGATGCGGCAGCGGGTGGTGAAGGTGAGGGTATCCGGCCCTTCGCTGCGCTCAGGGCTCGGCTTACGCGCGGTGACCTTGATCGTCTGGCGGGGTTTAACGTTGTCGTCGATGGCGATGTCGAAGATTTCTTCGCCGGTCAGGCCCAGCGTTTCGTGGGTGACGCCTTTTTCAAACTCCAGCGGGAGAACGCCCATGCCGACGAGGTTGCTGCGGTGGATGCGCTCGAAGCTGGCGGCGATGACGGCTCGGACGCCGAGCAGATAGGTGCCTTTGGCGGCCCAGTCGCGGGAGGAGCCCATGCCGTAGTCGTGGCCGGCGAGGACGATTAAGGGAGTAGGGAGTAGGGAGTGGGGAGTAGGGTAAAGATTCGGATCGGAGGTTTGGGCAGAACCGTATGCAACGGCGGCGTCGAAGATGGTGGTGACTTTGCGGGGTGCGACGGGTGATGAATCACCCTCCGCCGTGCCAAGGTATTTTGTGAAGCCGCCTTCGGTGCCGGGGGCGAGTTGGTTGCGGACGCGGATGTTGGCGAAGGTGCCGCGGACCATGACGCGATCGTTGCCGCGGCGTGAGCCGTAGCTGTTGAACATAGAGACGGGCACGCCGTGAGCGATGAGATATTTGCCGGCCGGCGAGTCGGTCTTGATCGACCCGGCGGGACTGATGTGGTCGGTGGTCACGGAGTCGCCGAGCTTGGCCAGGCAGCGGGCGCCGGTGATGGGCTGGATGGGCGCGGGCTCCTCGGGCATATCCACGAAGAACGGCGGCTCCTGCACATAGGTGGACTTTTCATCCCATTCGTACAACGCCCCACTGCTCGCCTTGACTGCCTGCCATTCGTCGGAGCCTTTGAATACGTCGGCGTACTGCGAGGCGAACTGCTCGCGGGTGACACAGCGGGCGACCAGATCGGACACTTCCTGCTGTGTCGGCCAGATGTCTTTGAGGAAAACATCTTTGCCGGACGGGTCTTTGCCGAGCGGGTCTTTCTGCAGGTCGATATCGACGGTGCCGGCAATGGCGTAGGCGACGACCAGCGGCGGCGAGGCGAGGTAGTTGGCTTTGACGTCGGGATTGACGCGGCCTTCGAAGTTGCGGTTGCCCGAGAGCACGGAGCAGACGACCAGGTTGGCGTCGTTGACAGCCTTGGAGATTTCCGGGGGCAGTGGGCCGGAGTTTCCGATGCAGGTGGTGCAGCCGTAGCCGACGAGGTTGAAGCCGAGTGCGTCGAGGTCGGCGGTGAGGCCGGCCTTGTCGTAGTAATCCGTTACCACTTTGCTTCCGGGGGCGAGTGAAGTTTTGACCCAGGGTTTGCGGGTGAGGCCGCGCTGGTGGGCTTTGCGTGCGACGAGGCCGGCGGCGAGCATGACTTCGGGGTTGGAAGTGTTGGTGCAACTGGTGATGGCGGCGATGACGACCGAGCCGTCCTTGAGTGTGAAGGACTTGCCTTCGTACGTCACATCGATGCCGGTCTCAGTGGCCTCGGCGACAGCAGTGGCGGCCCCGCCTTCGGATTCCATGGCGGCGGGCTTGCTGCCGGGCGCGGGTTTGCCGAACGCGCCAGCCAGGGCCTCGCGCCACTTGGGCTGCATGTTGCTCAGCGCGATGCGATCCTGCGGGCGCTTGGGGCCGGCCAAAGCTGGTTCGATCGTGCCCAGGTCCAACTCCGCTTCGGTGGAGTAAATGATCTTGTGGTCGTCGCTGCGCCACAGGCCCTGCAGCTTGCAATACTGCTCGACGGTTGCGATGAGCTTGTCATCGCGATTGGTGAGCTTGAGGTACTTGATGGTTTGCTCATCGACGGGGAAGAAGCCCATGGTCGCGCCGTATTCGGGGGCCATGTTGGCGATGGTGGCGCGATTGGCAAGGGGCATGTGGACCATGCCGGGGCCGAAGAACTCGACGAATTTGCCGACGACGCCGCCCGGAAGTTGGCGCAGCATTTCGGTGACGCGCAACACTAAATCCGTGGCGGTGACACCTTCGCGCAGCTTGCCGGTGAGTTTTACGCCGACGACCTGGGGGATGAGCATGTAGATGGGCTGGCCGAGCATGACGGCTTCGGCTTCGATGCCGCCGACGCCCCAACCGAGGACGCCCAGGCCGTTGATCATGGTGGTGTGCGAGTCGGTGCCGACGAGGGAGTCGGGGTAGAGGACGGGTGATGAATCGCCCTCCGCCGGGGCGGAGTCCCAGACGACTTTGGCGAGGTATTCGAGGTTGACCTGGTGGACGATGCCGGTGGCGGGCGGGACGACGCGGAAGTTGTTGAAGGCCTGCTGGCCCCACTTGAGAAACTCGTAACGCTCCGTGTTGCGTTCGAATTCCTTCTGGGCGTTGATGGTCAGGGCTGCCCCGCTGGCGAAGGCGTCAACCTGCACGGAGTGGTCGATGACCAAGTCGCAGGGGACCAGCGGATTCACTTTTTCAGCCTTCCGGGGGTTGCCGGTCATGCGCACGATGCCGGCCCGCATGGCAGCCAGATCGACCACCGCGGGGACGCCGGTGAAGTCCTGCAGCACCACGCGCCCGGGCTTGAAGGGGATCTCATCTTCGCTGACGGTCGCTGCTTTGTAGTTGACCAGGGCCTTGACGTGATCCTCGGTGACCACGTAGCCGTCCTGATGACGCAGCACCGCTTCCAGCAACACGCGGATCGAGTACGGCAGATGGGAAACGTTGCCGGCGGCGTCGAGCTTGTAGATCGTGCGCCGGCCGAGCGGGGTGTCAATGGTGGCCTGATAGGGATTGTTGGCGGGCATGGGATGATCCTGTCTTCAAACGGTTCCAGACAGGGCATCGTAGCAATTCCGGCAGTCTGAATCACGCGCGGGCAATGCATGGTTGGCATGCCACACGCGCGTGCGGGTGTGCAGGGTGAATCACACGGCCGACGCGCGGCCGTGGCACCCACCCAAAGAGAGCCATTATTCAGCCCGCAGCAGCAGGTTCAGCTCGCCCTCGAGCGGCAGATGATCCGCATCGGGCACCGGCCGCAGTCGTCGCCCCACCACGTACAGGCGATAGCGCGGCTGGATCGACATGGCCCGCCGCACCCAGTCGTCGGGGGACGGGCCGTCACTGATCTTGCGCGGGTTGCGCTCGCCGATCAGCACCGGCGGGGTTGGCCCGGTCAGCAATCCCTCAGCCCCCGCAATGGCAGGCGCCTCGGCGCCTTCCAGGTCCAGCTTGATCAAGCGCGGCGTCGTGCCCCGCAAGACTTGGTCCATGCGTGCGGTGCGGACCTGCGTGGGCTCAGTGTGCACGCCGGGGTCGGCGAACAGCGTGGAGCAGCCGTGGTTGCGATTCGATTCGCCCGGCGGATAGAAGTGGATCGCCGCCTGGCCTTCGGCATCGAACAGGGCGCAGTCGTGCACCGTGACGCGATCGGCCAGGTTGTTGATCTTCAGGTGTTCGAGCAGTCGCTTGCGATTGTGCGGCTCGGGCTCGAAGGCATCGACTTTTCCTCCCCCGGAAGCGGGTCCAACCAGTTGGGCAGCCAGGAGCGTGAAGTAGCCGATGTTGGCCCCGCCGTCGATGAAGTGATCACCCGGTCGCAGCAGTGATCGCACCAGCTTGACCGTGGTCAGTTCGTAAAGCCCGTAGGCCATGCAGCAGTCGGGATAGACCGCCAGGTCCAGGTCCATCTGAAAGCCGGAGGGCAGCGTAAAGCGGCGTTGCCATTGCTGGTGCGCAATGTGTTTTCGCACGGCTCGCACCAGGCGGTAGCTGCCGCGCCCGGTCGGCGCGATGCGCGACCAGGCGCGCAATGCGGATTCCATCGGACCGCTGAGCATGGCCCCATTGTAGCGGCGATACAATCCCATCCATGGCCCGCACCTCGACAAGCCACGCCATCCTGCTGCTGGGCCCCACCGCCGGCGGTAAAAGTGAACTGGCGGTCGATCTGGCCGAACGACTCCACACCCTCACTGGATCACTTCCGGGGGTTGTGGGGGCGGACTCCATGCAGGTCTATCGCCACCTCGATGCCGGCACCGCCAAACCCCCCCGGAAATTGCGCGATCGCGTGCCGCATCACATGATCGATATCGTCGAGCCCACCGATCGTTTCACCGTGCACGACTGGCTCAGCCGCGTCAATCCGCTGATCGACCGGATGCAGCAGCAAGGCGCATCACCGATTGTCGTCGGCGGCACCAACCTCTACATCAAGGCCCTGCTGCACGGCATGTTCGACGGCCCCGGCATCGACGAAACCTTCCGCCGCTCCCTCGATCACATCGCCGCCCCGCAACTGCACCAGCGCCTGCAAACCATCGACTCCGATGCCGCCGACCGTATCAAACCCCACGATCGCAAGCGCATCGTGCGCGCCCTGGAAGTCCACCACCAGACCGGCCGCCCCATCAGCGCCTTGCAGACCCAATGGGATTCCATCCGCCATCCGCCATCCGCCATCCGCCATTTCACCCTCCTCGGCCTCGACTGGCCCGTGCCCGAAATCAACCAGCGAATCAACCTGCGGGTCAAAGCCATGTTCTACCCGCACAAAGTCACCCCGGAACTGGCGGCCGAAATCTGCCCCAACGGCGAATCCCTGCCCGACGAAGCGCAGCGCTTGCACGAAGCCGGCCTGCTCGGCCCGCAAGCCCGCGAAGCGCTCGGCTACAAACAGGTCCTGGCTGCCCTGCGTGGCGAATTGACCATGGACGAAGCGTTCGAGCGCACCAAAATCCTCACCCGCCGCTTCGCCAAACAGCAGCGCACCTGGCTGCGACGTTTTCAGAACGTCCACTGGCTGCCCGCCGCCGAACTGGACCCGGCACAATGCGTGGAGGCGGCGCTGTCATGCCTGTAAGTTCAAGGCAGACAATCGCAGCCTCCACACGAACAAGCCATAAGTAACTTCCAAACAAATAAATACGTCATTTTGACAGCCGATGCTGTTATGCTACATTAGATAATTATATAGCTCATAGTGAGGTAGTACATTCGCGGCCGGGGTTGTGGTGGGAGGTTGTGATTGGCTCGGTCTGGGTGGTGTTGATTGATCAAGGTATCGCCGGGAGATGGTGGTGACATGGATCACGGCTGGACCACGCAGTTGCGCAAGGGGCTCGTTGAACTGGCGGTGCTGGCGGCACTGCGGCGGCATGAGGCGTACGGATATCAATTGTTGCAGCGAATCAATGCCCGGCCGGGGCTGAACCTCAACGAGGCGACGGTGTATCCCCTGCTGGCTCGCCTGACGCGCGAAGGTTGTCTGACCACGCGCACAGCCGACTCGCCGCAGGGACCGCCCCGCCGCTATTACCAACTCACGGAGGCTGGTATCGAACGCTACGAGAAGATGCTGCGCATGTGGCGGGCTGCGTCGGGTAGCTTGGAGCAACTTATCGGGGAGGCATCGAAATGATGAATATCTCATCATCCAACACCGAACAATCCGCATCCTCAAGCGTTCAGCACGCTGCATTGGCTCTCGGCGAACACTTGACCCGCGTGGACCTGCAACTGGCCCGGGCAGGTCTGGCACGAAGCGAGCGCGATGAAGTCTGCCGCCAGATCGCTGAGCAGTTCCACGATCTGCTGCCGGTGCCTGTACAACAGGCCACGCACGAACAGATCGATACGGTTCTGGATCAACTCAGTGGCGAATCAGCTTACGAGAGCAGTGAAATCCACAGCCGCGCACAACGTTGGCGCATGATGTGGCATCGTTTGCGGATAGGTTATTCATGCCCTGTGGCGCTCAATGACCACGGCAAAAGACGCATTCTGTGGGGCGAACTGATCAGCCAGTGGATATGGATCGGCTTGCTCATTACGCTACTGCTGGTTTTTACTAAAGGTACATGGGTGGATGAATTTTACGAACTATCCAATGCTGTAAGCCTGACCACATTGGTCGTCATGTACTTCTTGATGCTTATCATCTTGGCCTCTCTTAAGCCGATCGAGACACTACCTCATGCACAAGATTGGCCGAGGGTTCGGCGAAAAGAGTATCGCTTCATGTTTTATCTGTATAGCATTGTCGTCGCATGCTTACTGTTTGCCCTCATGCCCACCGCATACTGGTTGCTGGCCACGTTACAGCACCGCCCTGTTGCACCTATTGATGATCATCTGGAATTGGTTGCAATTATTTTCGTTGGATATGTGCTGTTAGCGTTTCCCACATGGCTCATTAGTCGTCAGCAGCGACGCCGCAGATGCCAATTCCAGAATTGGGCCGTACGATTGCCGAATGGCTGACTTGTTTCACGCCAAGTCGAACAGCAACAACTCGCTGTCGGCATCAGCGATGACAGTCAGTTTCGGTTCCTGCTCGATCGAAGCCCCGTCGCCGGCCTCCAGCACCTGATCGTTGAGTGTGACAGCGCCCCTGGCGATCTGTATCCATGCTCCGCGGCCTGCGGCCAGGTCATATTCCAGCGTGTTCCCGGCTGCCAGTTGGGTCACGTACACCGCGGCGTCCTGCTCGATGGTCAGCGAATCGTCACGCCCGTCGCCGGAGGCGATCGTCTGCCAGCGGTTCATTCTGCCCTCGGCTGGGAAGTTGCGGTCGGCGTAGCGCGGCTCGACGCCCTGGCGATTCGGTTCGATCCAGATCTGCAGCAGGTGTACCATCGCCTTGTCCGAGCTGTTGAACTCGCTGTGCTCGATGCCGCGGCCGGCGCTCATGATCTGGGCGATGCCGGGCTGCAGTTTGCCTTGGCCGCCGGTGCTGTCGCGGTGAGCCAAGGCGCCGTCGAGCACCCAGGTGATGATTTCCATGTTGGCGTGCCCGTGCGTGGGGAAGCCGCCGCCGGGTTGGATGCGGTCGTCGTTGATCACGCGCAGGCTTCGAAAGCCCATAAACAGCGGGTCGTAGTACCGGCCGAACGAGAACGTGTGCCACGAATGAAGCCACGAGAACATGGTTCTGCCCCTCTGATCGGCGGGTCGAAGGTGGATCATGTCCCATTGTAGCGCCGCAATCGCATTCGGTCATGCCTTCAGCACCTTGGCTGCCTTCACGATAGCCGGCGAGCTACGTCTCGCCGGGCCGATGCACAAGCAGATGGATTTCAGCCACTAACCATCCACGATGACACAAGCCGCCTTAGCGATGAACCTTTTTTTTTTGCTACCATATTCTGCCCCCGGAAGGAAAGTACCCGGGTATTTGCCGACAGGAGCTGTGTACCCATGACCTCGCCCACGCCCGATCATTCTTCCACCAAGTCCATGGACGACATCGTCGCCCTCTGCCGCCGCCGCGGCTTCATCTGGCAATCCTCCGAAATCTACGGCGGCATCAACGGCTTCTGGGACTACGGCCCCCTGGGCGCACAACTGAAAAAGAACCTCAAGGACGCCTGGTGGCAGGACATCATCAAAACCCCACCAGCCGGCCCCGATGGCAACGACCTGGACATCGTGCCCGTTGATTGCACGATCATCATGCATCCGAAAGTGTGGGAGGCCTCGGGACACGTTGGTGGCTTCAATGATCCGATGGTGGACGATAAGGAAACAAAGCAGCGGTTTCGTGCGGATCATCTCCATGCTCTTTTTGCAGAGAACAAGGGAGCATTCGACAATCCACAAACAGTGCAAGCATGGCGAGATGGACGCATAAAAGTCTTGCCACACCTAACTGTTGTGGCAAATGGTATTGGTGAAGCAGTTGCGATGATCAAGGGCAACTCCAAGTCACTCAAGCCTTTTAGATATGTTGAAGACTTTGGCGATCTGGAAGACGGTTATGCAATTAAGTTGGTTGACAAAGATAATAACACAGTGATGGGTGTTGTTTATCCAGTTGACCAAGAGATATTGAAGTCAGATATCGCCAATTACCCATCACCATTTACAGGCAAGCGAGGAACACTTACTGAACCACGCATGTTCAATCTGATGTTTGTGACCTACGTCGGTGCATTGCAGGACGAAGACTCCAAGGCCTACCTCCGCCCGGAAACGGCGCAAGGCATCTTCACGCAGTTCTGGAATGTGGTGGATACCTCGCGTGTGAAAGTGCCGTTCGGCATCGCTCAGGTCGGTAAGGCCTTCCGCAACGAGGTGACGCCGCGCAATTTCACCTTCCGCAGCCGCGAGTTCGAGCAGATGGAGATTGAGTTCTTCATCCGTCCCGAAACCGCTGCTGAGTGGTATCAATACTGGCGCGACACGCGCTATGCCTGGTGGCAGTCGATCGGGCTGGCCGGTGCAAACCTCCAGTTGCGCGAGCACGACAAGGAAGAGCTGTCGCACTACGCCAAGGAAGGGGCTGGTGTCTGCGACGTCGAATATCGCTTCCCCTTTACCGCCCCCGGCTTCGGCGAACTGGAAGGCATCGCCCACCGCAGCGATTTCGATCTCAAGGCCCACGCCACAGCCTGCGGCAAGGGCGAAAAGATGATGTACCGCGATCCAGTGACCAACGAGAAATTCTTCCCGCACGTCATCGAGCCCTCCGCCGGCGCCGATCGCGGCACGCTGGCGGTGCTGTGCGAAGCGTTCACCCCGACCCCCGGAAGGGCAGGGACGCAGTATATGATGCGGTTTACGCCGCGTATGGCTCCGATCAAGGCAGCCATCTTCCCTCTGGTCAATAAGGATGGTATGCCGGAAATCGCGGATAAGCTTTACCGTCAGCTTCGCTACAAGTACGTGATCGAGACCGACGCCAAGCAATCGATTGGCAAGCGCTATGCCCGCATGGACGAGGCAGGCACACCCTACTGCTTCACCATTGATGGTGAAACCGCCGCCAATCAGACGGTAACCGTGCGCGACCGTGATACGGCTGAGCAGTCCCGTATCAACATCGACCAGGTGGAAAGCTTCCTGGCGGAGCACATTGGATCATGAATCAGCCCGCATCTCCGAAAATTGACATGGCCGAGCACGGCGCCAACGGCGTGACTTCGGATCGCCGGCTGTTCATGCAGTTTCTGGCCTTCAGCGATCGCCATGATCCACACGACGTGGCGCAGAGCATGGAGCAGGCGGGATTCACCGGCGCGGTCTATGCCGACCTGCACGATCCCCGCGGCGTGGCGCTGGCTGCCATGAATGAAAACCCGGCCTTTTTTATCGATGAGCTGCGCCCCTGGATCAATCGCGGCCCGTTGAAGGAAGCCCGACTGCACCGCGAACTGGTCATGTTCGGGCGGACGTACGCACTGGGTTACGAGCCGGACCTGGACGAGGTGCTGATGGATCGGCCGCGCAAGCACGTGCTGGACCCCGACTGGCCCTGGGCGGTGTGGTACCCGCTTCGCCGCAAGGGCGAGTTCGCACGGCTGGACAAGCAGCAGCAGACGGAAATCCTGCGCGAGCACGCAGTGCTGGGCATGAGCTTCGGCAGAGCGGGCTTGGCACGTGACATTCGCCTTGCCTGCCACGGCCTCGACATGGCGGACAACGATTTCGTGATTGGTTTGTTTGGCAAAGAACTGACCCCGCTGTCCAAGCTGGTGGAGACCATGCGCAGCACCGTGCAGACTTCACAGTATCTGGCCAGACTCGGCCCGTTTTTTGTGGGTAAGAAAATCTGGGCTTCACAATTGTAAACATCGGCCATGAGTAAACCGCTAAGTGAACGTTACCAACAGGCACTGCGGACGCTGGAATCCATTGACCAGGCGCAGGTTTTCAGGTTCTACGAGCAGTTGAACGATCAGCAGCGCGATCAGCTTCTGACGCAGGTCGAGAACATCGACTGGCCGGAGGTGGCGCGCCTGGTCGAAACGCATGTCAAGCGCACGCCAGCCCTGAATTTGCCCAAGAATGTCCAGCCTGCTCCCTATTACCCCTGCCAGCCGACCAGTGAGTTGAAGCCCAGATACCAACAGGCCCGCAGTCTGGGCGAGCAACTGATCCGTGAGGGAAAAGTGGCTGCGTTCATCGTGGCCGGGGGCCAGGGCACGCGGCTGGGATGGGATGGACCCAAAGGAACCTTTCCCGCAACGCCGATCCGCAAGCTGAGTTTATTCGGATGTTTTGCAGAGTATCTGATTGCGTTAAATATACGCTTTGGTGTGTCAATTCCCTGGTACGTGATGACGAGTCTCGTTAATGATGCAGACACCCGCGCGTTCTTTGCGGCACAGAACTACTTCGGCCTGAATCGGCAGGACGTGTTCATCTTCCCCCAGGCCATGATGCCCGCCATGGACATGGCCACCGCCAAGGTTCTTCTGGCGGACAGGGATTCACTGGCCCTGTCGCCCAACGGGCATGGTGGTTCACTCAAGGCTCTGCATACCAGCGGGGCATTGAAGGATATGGCACAGCGCGGCATCGAACAGATCAGTTACGTGCAGGTGGACAATCCAATAGTGCGCGTGGTCGATCCGCTGTTCCTGGGACTGCACGCTCTGGATAGTGCCCAGATGTCCAGCAAGATGTTGCCCAAGTGCGAGCCTTTCGAAAAACTCGGCAACTTCTGCCTGATCAACGGGCAGGTGACGGTGATCGAATATTCAAACCTGCCGCAGGAGCTGGCGGTTCAGCGACTGGATAACGGGGATTTACGCTTCCGTGCGGGTTCGATCGCCCTGCACGCCATCCGGGTGGATTTTGTAAGGAAGCTGAATGAAGCGCCTGGAGGTTTTGCGTTGCCGTTCAACCGCGCGGAGAAGAAGGTGCCGTTCGTCGATCTGCAAACGGGTGAGATGGTTTCGCCTCAAAAGCCCAACGCGATCAAGCTGGAGACGTTCGTTTTCGATGCGTTGCCGATGGCCCAGACGTCGATCATTTATGAAACCAGCCGCGATGATGAGTTTGCTCCCATCAAGAACGCCACTGCTCCCGGAGCGGTCGATTCACCGGCTACCAGCACCGCTATGCAGATTGACCGGGCCAGGACATGGCTGCGACAGGCCGGTGTCGAGGTGGCGGATGATGCGGTGGTGGAGATCAAGGCCACCACGGCACTGTATCCCGAGGATCTGCGGCAGGTGAAGCTGCCGAAGTCTATCGGCCCTGGCGAAATAGTTCTTCTCTGATGCGTCATCCGATGGCTGCGCGAGTGATCCGCGTTGCAAACATGAAAAGCTCAACCGCATACATGCTGGCGGGATTGTTCGGACTCACGGCCGTGGTCGCGGGTACGTTTGCTGCGCACGTGATCCAAGGTCGCATCGAGGTGGACCTGCTGGAGATCTTCGAGGTGGGTGTGCGCTATCAGATGTTCCACGCCCTGGCCATTCTCGCATTAGCCGGATTTGCCGAGCGTTCAGGCAAATTGGGCGCGGCGGCGATCTGGTGCTGGAGCGCCGGCATTGTCATCTTTGCAGGTTCGCTCTACCTGCTCAGCCTCACCGGGGCGCGCTGGTTGGGAGCGATCACGCCCATCGGCGGCGTGCTTTTTGTGTCAGGATGGGTGTGCATAATCATTTCAGGCGTGAAGCTCAGAAGTCTGAAATAATCAACACACAAAGACAGATCAATCCGCCATCGGCTCCAGGGGGTGAATCGCTTTGTAGATGGCCTCGGCGCTCAGATCGCCATTGCTGATCACCACCGTCACCGGGTTGAGCAAATAGCGGCGGGCAACCTCGCGCAGAGCCTCGGCGTCCACCGCGTCAACCTGCTGTTTGAAGGCTTCCATGCCTGGCTCTGGCACCTGGTAGAGCACGTCGAGGGCGAGATTGGCGGCCCGGGCGCTGTTGTCCTGTTTCTCCAGCAACTCGTCGCTGATGACTCGGGCCTTGGCGCGCTGGATGTTCTGTGCGTCGAATTCGCCGCGCTTGGCTCGCCCCACCACCTGCATGGCGCGGTTGATCGCTTCGGGGGTCTTGGCGGCATCGGTGTTAAACAGAATGGCGAAAAAGCCCGGCACAATGCCCACGCGCGTGCCGGCCCCCACGGCATAAACCAGCCCGTCACTGTCACCACGCAGGGCGGTGTCCAGCCAGCCGGTGGGGAAATCGCTCATCACGGCGGTCAGCACCTGCATGGCGGCAAAATGTGGATCATCACGGGTCATACCGGGGCCGAGGCCGATCTCGACGGCGGTCAACGGCTTTTCGGTGCGGAAGGTTTCGATGGCTTCCATGGGCGGTTTGGGCTGCGGCGGGGTGAACGCGGCGTCGCTTACCGGCAGGTCTTTGAACATCTCTCGCACCGCCTGCTCCACCTTCGCGGGATCGACATCTCCGACCACGCTGAGCACGCTGTTGCGGCCGGTGAATTGGTGCTTGTGAAACGCAGCCAGATCGGAGGCGGTCAGCTTCTCCACCACATCGCGGCGGCCGGTGGGCGACTGCGACCAAGGATACCCCTGATAGTAGGTCTTGAGGAAATTGCTGCGAAGCTCACCGGCCCAACTGTCGGTCTCGCGATCGATGGCAGCCAGCAGGCGCGGCTGAAGTTTTGACCACTCCTCGTCTGGGAAAGTGGGATGTAAAACCACATCCGCCATCAAGGACATGACCGTGGGCCAGTCCTCGGCGAGGCAATTGGCCTGAACGTAGGTGGTGTTGTTGCCGGCTTCCGTGGTCAGCGAGGCGCCGAGGCCCTCGATGGTGCTATGTATCTGATCAGCGGTCCTCGTCGTCGTTCCACGATCGAGCATGGCTGCCGTTGCATAAGCCACGCCTTCGCTTTCGGGTTCATCAGCCAGCAGGCCGCCCAGGGTGTAAAGGTGCATGGATACGCCGGGGACCACGGTGGAACGCTGCACGATGAGCGTGAGGCCGTTGTCGAGCCTGCTGGTGGTCGGCTCATCAACCGCGATCGGCCTGGCGTCGGATTCAGCCAGGTTTTCCTTTAATTTGGCGGCTACCACGCTGTTATCAATGTCGATATCGCGTATGTTCTGCGTCTGGCTGGTCAGAGTCTGTTCGTCGGGTTTGTTAAAATCGGTGACGGGATGGTCTGCGTCTGCCGGGAGCAGCTTGACCACGATCAGCTTGCTGATGTCGAGGTACTGTTGAGCTATTTTCTGCAATTGCTCGGCTGTGAGCGATTGGACTGCTTGTGCATATTTGGTCAGATAGTCCGGGTCACCGGTGCCGATGATGTCGTTGGCCAGACGGGCGGCCATGGTCTGGGCGGACTGGGTGCTGAGCAAGACGCCGGCCAGAGTTCGCCGCTTGGCGCGGGCCAGTTCCTCATCACTGACCGGCTGTTCGGCGAGTTGGCGCACCTGCTCCAGCGAAGCGTCGATCGCAGTCTGCACGGACTGCTCATCGCGACCGGCCGGCTCCATGTCGATGGCGAACAGGCCGCGTCCCCAGGTGAAGCTGGAGTTGTGGGCGACGATCGAGGTGACCGCCCGCTGCTGATCGCGCACGGTGTGGGCCAACCGGCTCGATTCGCCCTGGCCGAGGATGCCGGCCAGCAGGTCCATCTCGTAATCGCCCGGCTGGGCGAGCATGGTGCCCGGCCAGATCAGGCGCACGCGCGGCTTGGCGATGTCGGCATAACCGACCACCGGCTTGCCCCCGCCCCCGGCAGTGCTCCCGGATGTGCCCGGCGTGATCGAATCGTCCATCGGCACGTGAATCGTCGGCAATTTACGCGGTTCGGCGTCGGCCCAGTGTGCGGTGATCTGCTCCACCACCTTCCGGGGGTCGATGTCGCCGACCACCACGAACAGCAGATTGTTGGGCGCGTACATGCGGTGATAGAAGTCGTTGATCTCGTCGCGGCTGATCTCCAGGAAGCGCGAAAGATAGCCAATCGTCGGATGGGCGGCCGGGTGATCGGGGCTGTAACGGGCCTGCTGGGTGAGCTTCCAGAAGATGCGCCCGGGATCGCCGCGGCCCATGTCGAACTCGCGCTGGATCACATCTCGCTCACGCTCGTATTCCGACTGCGAGATCAGCGAGTGGCCCATCCAGTCGCTGAGCAGGTCGATGGCTTCCGGGGCGTGGTCCGAGGTGGTGTTGATGTAGTAACGCACGGTGTCGAGACTAGTGGCGGCATTGGTCTGGGCGCCGATGCGGCCGAGCTCCGCGTTGGATTCCTTCTCCGTGCGGTGCTCAGTGGTGCCGGCCGAGAGCAGGTGTTCAAGAAAGTGGCTGAGGCCGGCGCCAACGTGCTCCTGCTCGTAGAGCGAGCCGGTCTTGACCCAGATCTGGGCTGAGACAACCGGCGCGGTGGGCAGGTGCTGAGCCACGATCATCATGCGATTGGGAAGTTGGACGATCAGACGATCAGAGCGTTGCTGCAAGACGGTGTACTCCGGGGCCGATTCCGCAGCGAAGGCTGCGGCGGCGATCAGTGTCAGTGTGAGACAGAACAGACTAAGCGAAAACTTGGTCATCATCGAGTCTCCATTGTCCGCGGCCGCTTGCTAACGGCGAGTGACACTTTATCGTCGCTTTGGGCCGGTTTCCTGACAATCCAGACAACAGGGGAGGTGGGAAGGTTCGGAATTGGGGTGAAAAACAGCGGTTCTGGGAGTGGATTTGGAGGGGAATCAAGACAATCACTGAGGTCGTGGAGGCACAGAGGCGCAGAGGAAGGCTGGGGTGGTGTTGGGGGGAAGGAACATGTCCGGTTATTCGAAAAGTGGATCGGTTGCTTTGGGCGGCGAGATTTTCAGGTGTAGGTGCTCTGCTGCTGGCGGGGTCAGTTGCCTCCCCTGCCGTGTGCGGGCGAGGAAGCCGATCTGGAGGAGGTAGGGTTCGCAGAGTTCTTCGAGGGTACCGGAGTCTTCGCCGAGTGTGGCGGCGATGGCTTCGAGGCCGACGGGGCCGCCGTTGTAGATTTCGGCGATGATGCGCAGGTATTTGCGGTCGAGTTCGTCGAGGCCGAGGGCGTCCACGCCTTCGAGTTGCAGGGCCTGATCGACGGACTGGGGGGTGATGCGGCCGTTGTTTTTCACTTGTGCGTAGTCGCGGGCGCGGCGGAGCAGGCGATTGCAGATGCGCGGGGTGCCGCGGCTGCGGGCAGCGATGATGCGCAGGGTGGTGTCGTCGGCCGCGAGCTTGAGCAGGTCGGCGCTTCGGTGCAGGATTTTCAGCAGTTCGCCCCCGGAATAAAAATCCAAGTTATGACCGATGCCGAAGCGTGAGCGCATGGGGCCGGAGAGCAAGCCGGCCCGGGTGGTGGCGCCGATGAGACAGAAGGGTTTCAGGGGCAGCGTGATGGCCTTGGCGTGCATGCCCTGGTCGAGCGTGATGTCGATCTTGAAATCCT
>JADLFV010000016.1 GCA_020849625.1 Phycisphaeraceae bacterium | reverse complement strand
GCAGTACAATGCGATGATGTGGTCTTCCATGACCATGGGCTTGCCTCCATGCTGTGCTGTGTCCAACACCAGCATCGGCAAGCCTTTATTCGTTTAATGAGCAACTAGCACCATTGGTTATATAGCCGCGTCATTTTGACGCGGTTTCAGACGAATGCGTGGTAGATTGCTGAAACGGCCTTCTCGAAGTCATCCGCTTCGACGCCCACGATGATGTTCAATTCGCTGGAGCCCTGGTCGATCATGCGCACGTTGACGCCGGCGCTGGCCAGGGCGCCGAACAAGCGCGACGCCATGCCGGGGGTGCGGGCCATGCCGCGGCCGACGGTGGCGATCAGGGCCATGTTGGCGGCCACTTCCAGCGAATCGGGCTCGCACTCACGCTGGATGTCTTCCAGCAGGCCGTCGAGCTTGCCTTCCAGTTGTTTGTCGGCAATGACCACGCTCATGGTGTCGATGCCGGAGGGCAGGTGTTCGAAGCTGATGCTGTTTTTCTCCAGCACGCTCAGCAGGCGGCGGGCGTAGCCGACCTCGGCGTTCATCAGCGTTTTTTCGATGCTGATGATGGTGAAATCCTTGCGGCCGGCGATGCCGGTGATGGTGCTGCGATGGCGGATCGGCTCATCCTCGCTGACGATCATGGTGCCGGGGTCATCGGGGCGGTTGGTGTTGAGGATGCGCACGGGGATGGCCCGGGGCTTGGCGCTGCGCACGGGGAAGATGGCCTCATCGTGCAGCACGGAAGCGCCCATGTAGGCCAGTTCGCGCAGTTCGCGGTAGGTCACCACGTCGATGGGCTGCGGCTCGCTGACGATGCGCGGGTCGGTCATCAGCAGGCCGGACACATCGGTCCAGTTTTCGTAGAGATCAGCACCAGCAGCGCGGGCGATGATGGACCCGGTGACATCGGATCCGCCGCGGCTGAAGGTCTTGATGCGGCCCTGGGCGTCGCTGCCATAGAACCCGGGGATGACAGCCTTCTTCAACTTTTTGAGGCGTTGGCCGGCGGTGTCGTAGGTGCGTGCTTCATCGAGGCGGCCGCGGGCGTCGAAGAAGATGATCTCGGCTGGATCGACGAAGGGCACGCCCAGCAGTTCGGCCACGATCAGCCCGTTGAGGTATTCACCGCGACTGGCGGCAAAGTCGGCTGTGCCCTGGTCCTGCGCCACCCGGGCGATGCCGACCTTGACCTCGTCGAGCGCGGGCTTGAGATTCAGCGACAACTTCAACTGCTGGACAATCTCCAGATAGCGCTGCGCGATGCGGCCGAACACTTCGTCGAAGGGCAACTCCTGGCGGGCGTGCTCGTGGCAGAGGTAGAGCAGGTCGGTGATCTTGTGGTCCTCGCGCGAGCGCTTGCCCGGAGCGGAGACGACGACGAATCGCCGCTGCGGATCGGCATCCACCAGGGTGCGAACCTTGGCGATCTGGGAAGCGTCGGCCAGGGAGGAACCGCCGAATTTGCACACTTTCAGGCCCATAGAACCGGGCAATGTAGTGTCCCGCCCCGGAAGTTGGCAAATCCGCGGCAATTTTCTCGCAGGCAGGTGGACTGGACCGATAACAGGGACACGTCAACCCGCGCTTCGGGAGCTACAAGAGCATGAACGAGCCATTGTGGAACAGGCGGTGGTTTCAGTGGCTGATCGTCAGCCTGGCGGCGCTGGCGGTGGCGGCTTTCGTGCTGCCGCTGGTGCTGGGTCTGCTGTACGCGGCCCGCAGCGTGCTGGTGCCGGTGCTGGCAGCGTTCGCCCTGGCGTACATCGTCAACCCGCTGGTCAACCTGCTGCACCGCCGCCTCAAGGTGCGCCGCTCGCTGGGCACCGCCGCGGTCATGGTCCTGGCGGTGGCCCTGGTGCTGGTGGTGCTGCTGCTGATCTCCAAACCGCTGGCCCAGCAGGCGGGGCAGTTGGTGGGCTGGTTGAAAAATGACTGGCCGACAAAACTGCAGGAGGTGTTGCAGCAGACTCAGGATGCCACCGCGGACGACAAGACAATCGCCCCGCAGACCGACGGCAGCGAACTGCAAACCAATGGCAGCGAAGCACAGCCTGACAACACCGAGGCGCAAACTGACAACGCCGCGCCGCCGCCCTGGTGGCTCAAGTGGGTCAATCGCGAGCAGGTGCATGACTGGGCCGGGCGCGGCAGCGAAGCCCTGGCCAACCTCGATTGGAAGCAGGTCTGGAGCCTGCTGGTTTCCTCGCTGGACATCGGTGTGGGCACGGTGGGCACAGCGATCAGCTTTACCAGTTACCTGGCGCTGGCGGCCGTGGTCACCGCGTTCTGCTTTTTCTTTTTCAGTTGGAAGTTCCAGCCGCTGTGCGACTGGTTCGTGCCGTTCATCCCCCGATCACATCGGGACAAGACGCTCGAACTGCTGGGCAAGATGGATCAGACGGTGGCAGCGTTCATCCGCGGGCGACTGGTGCAGGCCACGGTGATGGGCATCGTGCTGAGCGTCGGCTGGTGGATCGCGGGCGTGCCGGGGTTTTTGTTACTGGGCTTGTTGTCCGGCGCGTTGAACCTGATCCCGTTCGCGGCGGTGATCGGATGCGCCGCGGCGGTGGCATTGAGCGCATACGGAGCGGTGGCGGGCGGGCAGTTCACGTTGTGGGTGCTGCTGTGGCCGGTGCTGGTGTATGCGATCGCCCAGACGCTGGACGGCTGGGTGGTCGAGCCGCTGGTGCAGGGCAAGGCGACGGACCTGGACCCGGTGACGGTGCTGCTGGTGGTGATGCTTGGCGCCGCCCTGGGCGGATTGCTGGGCATGATGTTGGCGATCCCGGTGGCGGCCTGCGCCAAGATCCTGTCCAAAGAAGTGTTGCTCCCAAAACTGCGGGAACTGGCGGCCGAACACTAGCGCGGCAAAGCCGCGGCGCTTCGTCAGGGGCCGTCAAAATATTGTTTGGGTGGCTGCACATGAAGGTATAATGGTTTCATGCGACACGCACCATTCATCGTGTTGCTTTGCCTGCTCACCGCCACACCCGGCTTTGCGCAGCGTTCACCCTACATCGAATCGCTGGAGCTGAACCAGACGCCGTTGCGCGAAGCGTTCGAGATCTGGGCGCGGCAGGCAGGCGTTCCGCTGGTGGTCGCGTGGCAACGGCTGGAGGAAGCGGGCATCGATCCCGATCGGCCGGTGTCCATCACGCTCAATCGCATCCCCGCGGCCACGGCCCTGCGCTTCCTGATGAGCTACGCGGCAGTCGATGGATTCACGTCGCTGGTGCTGGAGGTGCAGCCGGGCTTCGTGGAGATGATGACGCGCGAGCAGGCGCTGCGACGATCCGTCATCCGGGTGTACGACATCCGCGATCTGCTGATGGAAGTGACGATGTTCACCGACGCCCCAAGCTTCGACCTGCAAAGCGCACTGTCGAACACCAACTCCGGCGGCGGAGGCGGTGGTGGCGGCGGCGGTGGATCGGGTCAGGGGCTCTTCGGCAACACGGATCAGAGCCGGGAGCAAGAGCGACCGATGTCGAAAAGAGAGCGCGGCGAACAGATCGCCCAGTTGATCCGCGACACGGTTGAGCCGGACATCTGGCTGGAAAACGGCGGACAATACGCCTCGATCCGCTACTTCAACGGCAAGCTGATCGTCAAGGCCCCGCAATTCGTGCACGGGCAGGTCGGGCGGAGACTGTAACCACCCGAAGCCTACGGATTCAATCCGTGGGCTTCTACGCTTCCTGTGATACCTGCGTTTCCTGCCCTTTGAGCGCCCGCAGGTGTTTGACCATGGCGCTGACGGCGGCGCGATCGAACTTCCAGTCGTCGAGGACGAAACGACCGTCCTGGCCGTCGGCCTTGTAGTGGACCACGGCGATGCCCTTGCGCTGCCAGCGCGTCTCATCAAGATGGGTGATGGCGTCGAATGCAACGCTGCGCCCGGCGTGATCGGTCAGGCCCTGCTCGTCCATGGCGATCCAGCGCCCGCGATTCAGCAGCAGGCGGAGCAGAATCAGGACGCCGATGGGAATGAGAATCCCGGCGATGATCTTCTGAGTGAGAATGTCCATGTCGGACTTGTACTCGGGCACTTCCTGCGACCAGCCGCGCTCCCGGGCGAATTCAATCCAGCGCTGGTTGTAGTCCTCGGGGTTGGCTTCCTTGACCTTCTGGTATTCGAGGTACATGGCCTGTTCGTGGGGATAGCCGACCATGCCGTCGTAGAGGAAATACAATCCCCCCAGCAGGGCCAGCAGGCCGATGATCAGCAAACGGACCTGATAATGCCGGGCAATCGTGGCTCGTTGGTTCATGTTGGATTCGACCCCGTCTGGATGAAGACCTCAGCGTGAATTTGACCCATTGATGCGATCGAGCGTGCGCTGCCACCAATGATAGGCCGCGGCGCGTGCCCCCGCGTGCCGCAACAGCGCGGTGAAGCCGCCGTCCTTGACCAATCGGCGGGGGATGCGAGGCAGATCGGTCCGATGCCAGGCCCAGTTGAGGAAGGCCTCGGTCTCGGCCACCATCTGCCGACGATAGTCCAGCAGGTCCCGCGGCGGCAGATGATCTTCGGTGGCGGCCAAGAGCACTCCCTTATCCCCTTCAGCGATCCATGCTTACATAACGCCGTGCCGCACAATTCGGACATGGCTCCTCTATTTTTGCCGATTTCCATGCTTAGATCAACCATCATTCTTCTGCCACAGCCCGATTCCGCTGCGACGGGCGGTTTCCTGCACCGTTTCATAGCGCAGCCGCTGCGGGTGCCACCATCGGCCGTCTTCGCGCACCAGGCCCTGCTGCAGCAGCCATTCGTTGGCGCACACGCCGTCGCGGCCGCTGATGTAAGCCAGCACCCGCCCGTACACCCCGCGCAACCGGTGCCGCTGCAACGTCAGTTTCACCATCCGCCCCTCGCAGCGCCAAGTCAGCCACAAGCGCGCCTCCTCAGCGCCCGGCTCGCCCGCTTCCAGGGGCTGCCAGGGTTTGGACAGTTCCGGGGCATCGATGCCCCACAGGCGCACCCGGGTTTGCGGGCTTTGGCCGTCGGGCGCTGCGATCTCCAGCGTGTCGCCGTCGATCACCCGCGTCACGAAGAACCACTGCTGGTGATAGCGCCCCATGTCGCCGCCCTGGTAGAGGCCAAAACCCAGTCGATCCATGGCAGCCAGCAGCAGCACCGCGGCCGCCAGCAGGATGAGGCTGCGTCGCCGCCGCGACCTGGGGCTCAGCCAGCGCAGGGCCTGGGCCGGCGTCAGCTTGCGTGAACGTGTTGCGGAGCGTCGCTTGGTCATGTTCCACCGGAAAGTGCCGCCAGTTGGTTCATCACTGCGTCAAGGCGCAGATAGCGCACCACGGCCGCCAGCAGGATCACGATCAGCGCCAGCGTCAGACACGCCACGCGCCAGCTTCGCGCGCTGCGGTGCATCATCAGTCCCACGTCCTGAGCCCACAACAGAGCGATCAGGATCGCCGCCAGCGACACTTTCACCGCCAGCAATCCCCAGCTCATAGGCCCCGCGATGCGATACTGCTCGGCCATCAGCATCCAGTTGTACAACCCCGCCAGCACCAGCGCCACAGCCGCCAGCGTCATCATCAAACGCAACCGCCGCTCGATCTGCTTCATCACCGATCGGTCCCGCTCGTTCTCCAGCCAGCACGCCGCCGGCCCGGCGCAGAACACGATGAAGAAGAGACTTCCCACCAGCATGGCCGCCCCCGCAATGTGCAGCCAGCGCATGACGACCGAGAGAATCGCGTCGGACATGGGGGTAGTTTAGTCAATTGGTGAATGAGTGATTGCTTGAATGCCTGATTGCTTGATTTCTTGAATGTGTCAATGGGGCCCAACGTGCCCGGTTCTTGAACATTCCGGCATTCAAGCAATCACCAATTCATCAAATGATTCAACTCGCCCGGCGATGACCCGGGGCCCGGCGGGCCTGCAGGCAGGCGGCCATGAGCACGTGACGCAACTGGTCAAGCGTCATGGCGTCGAGGTATTCGTCGCTGAAGTCCAGCCGCGGGGTCTGGATGCCGCGCAGCTCGGCGATGCAGCCGTCACGATTCAGGCTGTGGATTTGCTCAATAATCCGGTCCACGGGTTGGTTCAGATGCATGCGACGACACCTCATTCAAACGGGGGCGATCACTTAGAGAAGCCATGAGCCATGAGCCATGAGGGATGGTGATGCTTACCCTGATCGCTCGTGGCTCGTGGCTGGTGGCTGTTCACACGCATTCTTATCGTCCGATACGGGGCGGACCTGCGGTATTGCCGCTGATGATTTGTACGACAGTTTGTTATCGGCGGTTCATTCAGTCAGGAACACCGAGCCGGACTCTGTGAGTCCGGTCCGGGCACACCGTGCCCGGCTCTGCAAGACAAATGGCGAACAAGCTCGCCCGCTAAGCGCGCTTGCTGTATCTTCCTCACGATGCGCGTGGATCAACTGGATTACGAGCTTCCGCCCGACCGCATCGCCGCGGTCCCCGCCGAGCCGCGCGATGCCGCACGCCTGCTGGTGATCCGCCGTCAAACCAACCAACTCGAACATCATCACGTGCGCGACCTGCCCCAGCTCGGGCTGCTCAACCGCGGCGACCTGCTGGTGGTCAATCAGACCCGTGTCCTGCCCGCCTACCTGGTCGCCCAGCGCACCCATACCGGCGGCCACGTCAGTGGGCTCTACCTGAGCTCGCCCGCTCCCCACCGATGGCTGACCATGCTCGAAGCGCGCGGCTCGTTGCGCGAGGGCGAAACACTCACCTTCGCCAACGGCCAGACGCTTTCGCTTCTGCAAAAGCGCGGCGGCGGACAATGGCTGGTTGAAACCGATGCTGATCTGTTCACCGTCGGCGTCACCCCGCTGCCGCCCTACATCCGCCGCGCCCGCAAAAAGCTGCATCGCCCCCAAGTGATCGACGCCGACGCCGAGCGCTACAACACTGTTTACGCCACCGAGCCCGGCTCCATCGCCGCACCCACCGCCGGGCTGCACCTGACCCCCGGAATATTGTCCGAACTTGCGGAACGAGGCATCCAAAGGGCGGCCGTCACACTGCACGTCGGCGTCGGCACTTTCGCGCCGATCCGCTGCCATGACCTGTCGAAACACCAGATGCATCACGAACAGGTGCGCGTGCCGATCGAAACCATCCGTCTTTTGCAGCAGACCCGCGCCGCCGGCGGCCGCATCGTGCCCGTCGGCACCACCACCATCCGCGCCCTGGAAAGCCTGCCCGAACATTTCGACACACTCGAAGCCGACTTCATCACGGATACAAGTCTGTTCATTTATCCTGATGCCGGCTTCAGATTTCGATTTGCTGACAGCGTGATGACCAACTTCCATTTGCCGCGCTCAACCTTACTGGCCATGATCGCCGCCCTGGCGGGGGTCGGCATCGACCGACTTCTGTGCTGGTACCAAACCGCCGTGGCTGAAGGCTATCGCTTCTATTCCTACGGTGATGCGATGTGGGTGGGGTGAAAATTCGAATGACGAGATTCGAATGACGAATGCGCGAATGACGATAGTTCCAGGCATTCGTCATTCCAATTTCGTCATTCGTCATTCAGGTACAATCCCGCCATGCCGCTGGATCAACCCTACGATCCGCCTTCGTCCGTGGCCGAGCGCACCGGTGAGCTGCGCATGACGCTGGGTGAACACATTGAGGACCTGCGGCGGCACCTGCTGTGGGCCCTGGCGGGGATCGTGGTGGCGCTGGGCATCACCTGCACTTTCGGCATCCAGTTGATCGCCTGGCTGGCCTCACCCCTGCTGCAGGCCCAGCAGGCCATGGGATTTGCGCCCAATGTCATCACCACCGATCCCACGGCTGGTTTCAGCGTGTATCTGACGGTGACGCTGATCGGCGCGGTGATCCTGAGCGCCCCGTGGATCATCTATCAACTGTGGCGCTTCGTGGTGCTGGGCCTGCACGAGCACGAGCGGCGGCTGGTGCATCTGCTGTGGCCTTTCAGCACGATCATGACCGTGCTGGGTATTCTGTTCGCCTATTACATCCTGCTGCCGGTGAGCATGATCTTCTTCTTCAGCTTCGTGCAGTACTACCCCAAGACGGAAAACGTGCGGCCCGGCTTCATGATGAAGCTGCTGATGGGCGACGCCACCGCGCCCGCGGATGTTGAGGCAGAACCGTTTACGTTGCGTCTGCCGATCTTTGAAGAGGATCCGCCTGATGCGGCCGAGGGTCAGGTGTGGATCAATCGCCAGGACGGCCAGGTGAAGCTGAAGCTGCACGGCTCGACCACGGTGCTGATGGCGCAGCCGGGGCGGATGCTGACGCCGATGCCCAACCTGGCGGATTTCGTGCGCTTCGCGGCCGTGATGATCCTGGGCGTGGTGATCGCGTTCCAGTTACCGGTGATCATGCTGGTGGTGGGCTGGACAGGACTGGTGGACCCCCGGCTGATCACCCGGTGGCGCAAGTATGCCCTGTTCGCCTGTTTCGCAGCCGGCGCCCTGCTGACGCCGACGATGGACCTGTTCAGCATGTTCGTGCTGGCCGTGCCGCTCTACGGGCTGTTCGAGTTCGGGCTGTTCATGATGAAGCTGAGCTTCAAGCCGGAAGGACCGTAGTGAGGAAACTCGAAATCCGAAACTCGAAACTCGAAATAAATCCCAAACTCTAAAACGCAGATTTCCAGTGACGCCGGATGCTGATTTCGAGTTTGGATTTTTGAGTTTATTTCGAGCTTCGGATTTCGAGTTTCGAGTTTGATCCCCCGGATTTCGAGTTTGCTAAGATATCCCCATGTCCGTCGATGATATTTTCGCCGCGACCATTGAGCATTACCTGGCGCCGATTCGGCCGTACCTCGACGATGTGGCGGTCAGCGAGGTGATGATCAACAGCGCCAACGAAATCTACATCGAAAAGGACGGCCGGCTCATCCGCACCGAGGCCCGCTTTGCTGACGATCTGACCTACGCCAGCGCCATCAACAACATTCTCCAGTTCACCGGCAAAACGCTCAGCGATGACACGCCCCTGATCGATGCCCGCCTGCCCAACGGCTCGCGCGTCCACGTGGCCAAGGCCCCCTGCGTCCGACACGGCACCGTGGTCACCATCCGCAAGTTCGCCAAGAGCATGCTCGACATCGACTGGCTGGTCGAACTGGGCACGCTCACCGAGCAGGCGCGGCAGTTCCTGCGGCTCAGCGTCCTCAACGAACAGAACATCCTCGTGGCCGGCGGCACGTCCAGCGGCAAGACCTCGCTGCTGAACGCCTTGTCCGCCTACATTCCACCCGGCCAACGCATCGTGGTGATCGAGGACTCAGCCGAACTGCAATTGCAACAGGATCACGTGATCTCGCTGGAGACTCGGCAGGCGGATCGTTTCGGACGCGGGGCGGTGAGCATTCGCGATCTGTTCCGCTCATCGCTGCGTCTGCGGCCCGACCGCATCATCATCGGCGAAGTGCGCGGCGGAGAAGCCCTGGACATGATCCAGGCCATGACCTCCGGCCACGGCGGGTCGATGACCACGCTGCACGCCAACAGCCCCGCCGACGCCATGAACCGCCTGGAGACGCTGGCCTTAATGAGCGAGGTGGAACTGCCCCTGCACGCCCTGCGCGCGCAGGCGGCCAGCGCCATTCACCTGATCGTGCAGATGAGCCGGCAGATCGGCGGCAAGCGTCTGGTAACCGCCATCAGCGAGGTCGAGGGCCGGGTGGGCGAGGACGGCCGGTACGTGCTGCGGGATATGTTCGCGCTGCAAAGGCGGGAAAGCAGCGAGCAGATGCAATTGAGCTGGACGGGTGAGCGTTCTACCCATGCGGGGCGGCTGTCCGATGCGGCCATGGCGTCGCTATCAGACCTGACACGCCCGATTTTTGCCTGAATTTCCGGGGTGCCGCGGCCGCGCGTCGGCCGTGCGAACCACCCCGCACACCCGCACGCGGGTGTGGCACCCAGGGGGGATGGACACGGATTTTTGCCTGAATCCTGCGGCGGAGCCGACATATAATGGTGAACGTGAAGCGGCTGCTGGTGAAATTGCGGCGAGATGTCAGCGGGGCCACCGCCCTGGAGTGGACGCTGCTGCTGGCTGTCATCGTCCTGCCCAGCTATGCCATCATCCGCATGGCCCTGGACCTGCTGGTGGCGCATTACCAATTGATCGTGACGTTGAACGGGTTGCCTTTTCCCTGAAAACGTCCACTGACTGCGAGGTGACGCATGAAAGGTCTGATGAACATCATCAAACGCCTGCACCGTGACGAGCGCGGGGCTGAGGGTCTGGAGAAGCTGCTGATCATCGCCGCCATCGTCCTGCCCCTGCTGGGCCTGCTGCTGGTGTTCCGGGAGAAGATCACGGACTGGGTTCAGGGCAAATGGGGCGACGTGCAGAACGACGCACAGACCTACGACCCGAACTTTTGAATGAAGGCACCAAGGCATCGAGGCACCAAGCCACCGAGGGCTTCATCATGGCGCCGCTTGCCAATCCCATGGTCGCTTGGTGGCTTGGTGGCTTCCCATGCTTGAACTGATCGCCTTCTGCCTGCTGGCTGTGGTGCTGCTGATCGCCGCGGTCAGTGACGTACGACGAGGCGTGGTGCCCAACAAACTGACCTACCCCGCTGCTCTGGCCGGGCTGCTGCTGTGGACCGTGGGCGGCTGGTGGACCGGACTGCAATGGTCCGGGTTGTGGCTGTCGCTGGCGGGACTGGCTTCGGCACTGATCCCATACGCCCTGGCCTACGCCATCGGCGGCCTGGGCGGTGGTGACGTCAAGCTCATGGCCGCCCTCGGCGCCATTGCCGCGGACTGGCGCGTCGTGCTGTCAGCGACCGTTTACGCCCTGATCGTGGCGGTGATTTTCGCCGGGGTACTGATGGTGCGCCACCGCATCATCAAGCGCACGCTGTCGCGGTTGTTGGGCGCGGTGCTGATGATCGCCTCCAAAACCAGGCCCGAGATCCCCACCGACAGCCCGCGCGTGCCCTTCGCCCTGACCATCGCCCTCGGAGGCCTGCTGGCCGCCGCCGAGCAGATGCTGGGCCTGTGGACGCCATGGGCGTGGCTGAATCCGTAGGGCAGGGAGTAGGCAGTAGGCAGTAGGGAGTAGGGTTTATGATTCATGGGCAATAGCAAGACGTAAGGCATCTGGCTGATTAAGATAAGGCCAGACACCAACCAACCTTGCAACTAAACGCCTCCTGACCCTACTGCCTACTGCCTGATCCCTATTCCCTGCTGCCATGCCCCTGCAACCCAACGAGACCGTCGGCCCCTACCGCATCGTCGAGCAAATCGGCGCCGGCGGCATGGCGGTGGTCTATCGGGCTCACGACGACCTGCTGGACCGCGACGTGGCGGTGAAGCTGGTCAGCGATACCGACAGCAATCGCGGTCGTCTGCGCGATGAGGCGGCAGCCCACAAGCAACTGACGCAGGATCATCCGCCGCACCTGGTGCAGTTGATCGACGTGGTGGAAGATCAGCGCGGACTGATGCTCATCAGCGAGTTCGTCAACGGCCCGTCGCTGGAGCAGGTGTTCAGCCGCCATGTCGGGCCCATGGATGAAAAGGTCACCCGCCGCCTGCTGCGACAGATCGCCATCGGTCTGGCGGTCATCCATCAGCGCGGCTATCTGCACCTGGACATCAAGCCCGCCAACGTGCTGCTGGAACGCTCGCAGGTCGCCAAGCTGACCGATTTCGGATTGACCACGCACATCGGCACGCAGCAGATCATGGATGTCGGCACGGTGCGCTACATGGCGCCGGAACTGTTGCGCGGCCAGGCTGCCGATGTCCGGGCGGACCTCTATTCCCTGGGCATGATCGCCTATGAGATGCTGGCCGGGCGGACGAAATTCGATCAGGCCTTCGCCCCCGTGCTGCGCGATCGTCGCAATGCCGCCATGCGCTGGGTCAAGTGGCACAGCAACCCGCGCACCACCGCCCCGCCGCTGTCTCATCTCAACCCCGACATCTCGGCTCCGATGACTGAGTTGGTCGAACGTCTGATGGCCAAAGATCCGCAGCGCCGCGTCGCCAGCGCCCGGGAATTGATCGGAGCCCTGGATCGACTCGACAGCTTCGGCGCGCAACAACGAGCCACTGGCGAATCCGAGTCGGATTCTGTGAGTCCGGAATCCGCGGCTGTCACTTCCGGGGGCGGGGATTCCGGGGGCGGGGGCGCCACCGCGCCGCTGCCGCAATCGGGGCGAACGCTGCGCCTGGTGGCGATCATCCTCATCAGTCTCGCGTTGCTGGCCGGGGCTGGTTTTGGGTTGAAGGTCTATCTCGATCATCAGGCTGCTTTGCGACAGATCGCCCAGCAGACGCAACAGACGCTCAGCGCCGCCGAGGCTGCGTTCACCGCCGGTCAGTTCGAGCAGTCTGAACAGCTCTATCAGCAGGTGATCGAGCGCTGGTCCGACAACCAGGATGCGGTCAACGCCGCCCAGCGCGGCTGGCATCTGGCGCACGGCCACAATCTGCTCAATGGCGGGCAATACGAACAGGCGATCGAAGGTTTCAAGCAGGCGGCTGACTACGGCGCCGACACGCGCGAGTTGATCGACAACGCCCGCCAGAGGGCAGCCTTCGTCTCGGCGATCGAGCAGATCCAGTCGTGCATCACCGACGGCCGCTTCGAGGAGGCTCAGAAACTGCTGCGGCAGTGGCAGCAACTGACGGTCAGCGAAGCCGAATCATCGAAGCTGTCGGCCCTGGGCGAGAGGCTGGCGGATCGGCGCGTCGTGGCCGGGGCCGAAGCGGTGATGGCCCGGGCCCAGGCCCTGGTCGAGCAGAAACGCTCCCGTGACGCGATTGCCCTGCTGGCGGCGGAGGTCGATCGCTACAGCACGTACCGACCGCTGGCGGAGATGTATGACTCGCTGGTTCACCAGGAGGCGTTCGATCAGGCCATGGCCAAGGCGACAGCCCTGAAGGAAGCCGGCGACGACGCTGCCGCCCTGGAGGCTTATCGTGAGGCAGCCGCCATCGCGCCGTTGCCACAGTTGCAGAAAACGATCGACGAACTGGAAAGCGACCTGCTGGTCAGCCAGGGCCTTACGCAGTTGGATGAGGGAAGAATCGATGAGGCTGAGCGCTCATTCATCCTGGCCCTGGGCAAGAACGAAACCAACCAGCGGGCACACGAAGCCCTGGGCAGGATCGCCTCGGCCAACCGGGTGCAGGATTTCATCCAGGCCGGCGACGCGGCCATGGACGCTCAGGATTACGACGCGGCGGTGCGGCAATACGAAAACGCCATGCGTCACGGCGGCGGCGACTCGGTCAGCGCCAAGCTGCGCGACGCCAGGGTGCGCAAGCTGCTGACCGATGCCGAAGCCGCGCCGCCCGATGAGGCACAGAAGCTGCTCGCTCAGGCCCGCGAGGTGGACGCTTCCCATCCGCTGCTGGAAGATGCCACACAGCGCCTTAGCCAGCGCAGCGAATACCTGCGCCTGCTGGCGGAAGGCGATGCCGCCCGCGACCGCAGCGACTTTGGCGAAGCCAAGCGGGCCTACGGCAAAGCCCAGAAGCTGATGGACACCCAGCAGATCCAACAGCGCCAGGACGACGTGGAGTACGCCCAACTATTGGCCCAGGCCGCCTCCTACATCGACCAGGCACAATACGCCGCCGCCAAGGCCATCCTGCGCACGCTCATCCAGACCCGCGACACCCAGCAGGCCCGCGACCTGCTGAATGAAGCGATCAAGCAGGAACCTGAATGAGAAGGAGGGCAGAAGGCGGAGGGCGGAAGGCAGAAAGAAATGAATCCGCCCTCCGCTCTCTGCCCTCCGCTCTCTGCCCTCATCCGCCCCGCCATCTGGTACGCTATTGAAGCATCCGGTCCGTATCAGGAGCTTGCCGCATGACACAGAATCCTTCCACAACACCGGCCACCGCGGGCGGCACCAGACTAGTCGTGGTGGCGGTCGTGCTGGCACTGGCGGCCGTGGTGCTGGTCAACCTCTACATCGAAGTCGTTCGCCGGCAGGCCACCGAGGACACCTTCACCGTCTTTTTCCTGACCCAGTCGGTGCGGCCGATGGAGAAGCTGACCAAGGACAAGGTTCGAGCCGAGCAGGTGCCCCGCCGCTTCGAGGGGGCGTTCAAGAACAGCATCGGTGAGGACGGCCTGGAAAGCCGAATGGGCGAAACCTTCCAGCGAGCGGCCGCCACCGGCCAACCGTTGACGCCCGACCTGTTCGCCCTCTCGGCCGTGGAGCGCGAGGACGCCACGATCAATCCCGCCATGCGCCGCGTGCCGCTGCGGGTCAACAGCAAAACACTGCCCGGCAGCCTCCGCCCCGGCATGTACGTGGACATCGCCGCGCCGTTCATCAACGCTCAGGGCACGGTGCAGGTGCTGATGGTGATGGAGCGAGCCCAGGTGCGGGCCATGGGCCAGATGAGCATCGCCGACGACAACAGCGCCCAGCGGCGGATCACCAATTACCCCACCATCGAGATCGACGTCACGCCCGACGAAGCGTTGGCCCTGTCGGAAATCCAGCGCCGCACGGCCGGCGACTTCGAACTGTACCTGCGCAACCCGGCCGACAGCGGCGCCCCCATGATCGAAGCCGGCGGCATCAACCCGCAGGTGTTGCAGGTGATCGGGCAACAACAGATACAAAAACAATCAAATTGAACCGCAGAGACGCGGAGGACACAGAGCAAGACAAAAAGAGATTGGAATGGAAACCACAGATTTCGCAGATTGCACAGATTAAGAATGAAATGGAACCGCGGTTCCTGCCTTCCTCCGCGTCCTCTGCGTCTCTGCGGTTCAACTGATATTCACCATGGAATTCCAGGTCCACGATCACAGCACCAACACCCGCATCGTCGTGCACGCTGACGGCGACGTGATCGTCATCGGGCGCGATGAGCGCTGCGGGCTGCGGCTCAAGAGCCCGTTCGTGGCTCGCCGCCACGCCCAGATCGTCCGCCGCGGCAATCAGCTTTTCGTCGAAGCCCTCAGCAGGGCCGGGACCACCGTGGCCAACCGGCAACTGTCGATCGAGCGGCCCACCAAGCTGGACTTCGGCGATGAGATCCAGATCGGGCCGTTCACCGTGGCTGCCATCGGCCGCGATCGCCGCACCGCCCGTGCGGATGAGTTGGCCCAACTGCAGGCCCGGCTGATGGACTTCGAAAAGCAGGTCCACGCCGAACTGCTGGAGCGCATGAACCTGCGCGTCACCGGGCGGCTGAACAAGTCCGACGCCACATTCGTGCGTCAATGCCTGACGCAACTGGACCAGATCGTTCAGCAGAAGATGAGCGACCTGCCTGAGCCGGTGGTGGCTCACACGCTGCGCACGCACCTGCACCGGTTGGTCATCGCCGAGGTGGTGCGCCAGTGCCAGGGCCGGGTTTCCACCGAGTATCGCGACGTCGATCCCGCCCTGCTGGATCGCGACCAGGAGCGCAAGATCAGCGAGCTGGTCAGCGCCATGGTCGATCTGATGCCGCTGCTGTTTGACCCGGCCTCGGTCGGCGAAGACTTGTCCGTGGCGGAGGAAGCATTCGACGATCTGTTCGATCAGCATTACAAGCAGACGCCCGCTGACCTGCGCCAGTACATCGTCCGTCGCACGGTGAGCAAGGACATCGCGGACATCCTGCTGGGCCTGGGTCCGTTGCAGGACCTGTTGGAGATGCCCAGCGTCAGCGAGATCATGGTGGTGGGCAAGGATCACATCTACATCGAAAAAAGCGGCGTCATTCAGCCGACCACGCGCAGCTTCTTCTCTGATGAAGTGCTGATGTCGATCATCGAACGGATTCTGACGCCGGTGGGTCGGCGGGTGGACACCTCGACACCACTGGTCGATGCGAGGCTCGCCGACGGCAGCCGTGTGAACGTGGTGATCAGTCCGCTGTCACTGGTGGGCCCGTGCGTGACGATCCGCAAGTTCGGCTGGGTGCCGTTCACCATGGACGACCTGATCGAGCGCGGCTCGATCAGCGAGCAGTGCGCCGCGTTTTTGCAGGGCTGCGTGGTGGGGAGGAAAAATATTGTGATTTCCGGGGGCACCGGCTCGGGTAAAACCACGCTGCTGAACGTGGTGGCCGCCTACGCCCGCCCCGCCGAGCGCATCCTCACGGTGGAGGAATCGGCCGAGTTGAAGCTGCCGCAGCCGCACGTGGTGTCGCTGGAAGGTCGGCCCGCCAACGTCGAAGGCCGCGGCGCTTACACCATCCGCGACCTGGTGCGCAACGCCCTGCGCATGCGGCCCGATCGCATCATCGTCGGCGAAGTGCGCGGCCCCGAAGCGCTCGACATGCTCCAGGCCATGAACACCGGCCACGACGGCTCGCTTACCACACTGCACGCCAACAATCCGCAGGATGCCGCCCACCGCCTGGAAACTCTGGTGTTGATGGCGGTTGACATGCCCATGCGCGCCATCCGCGAGCAGATTGTCACCGCCGTGGACCTGATCGTGCAGGTGGCCCGCTACGCCGACGGCCGCCGCCGCGTCACGCACATCACCGAGATCACCGGCATCGATCCCGACCTCGGGCAGGTGCGCATGGAAGACATCTTCAAACTCACCGATCCCGATCAACCCCGCCTGCGCCACACCGGCTACATCCCCACCTTCGCCGAAGCTTTGGTGGAGAAGAAGTTCATCGACGTCGGGGTGTTTCTGTAAGAAGCTGGCTTGGCCCGATCAATTCGATGGTGTATAATGACGATGTATGTTCTAAGGAGCATGGCTGATGGTTCGCACACAGGTCTATCTGACAAAGCAGGAACGCGATGAACTGGCCACCCTGGCCCAGGTCCGTGGTGTGAAGCAGAGCGAACTGATCCGCGAGGCGGTTGATCGGCTTATCGAAGAATCGGCCGTCACTTGCCGCCGAAAGGCGCTGGAGCAGGCTGCCGGCTTGTGGAAACACCGGGACGACCTGCCCGACTTCCGTGCGCTTCGCCGTGATTGGAACCGGGACTGATTCCATGAGCCACAACCTTCTGGTCGATACCGACGTGCTGGTGGACTATCTCCGCGGACAAGCCAAAGCGGTCGCTTTTGTCAAAAAGCATGTTGACCGAATCGCCCTGTCATCGATTGTGGTCGCTGAGTTGTATGCCGGCGTCAGGGATGATGAGGAACGCGCCATCCTCGACAACCTGATGGCCATCTTTCGTATCATCCCCGTCACGGTCGCCATCGCCCAGACCGCGGGTTTGTTGAAAAGAGACTTCAGTAAGACCAGTGGACTGGGAACAGCCGACGCTGTCATCGCCGCCACTGCTCAGATTGAGCAATTGCAGTTGTGCTCGCTCAACATCAAGCACTACCCGATGTTCAAAGGTCTCAAGCCCGCTTACGTCAAATGACGTGGCGCTTCACCTTGCCGGTTCCCACCCTTTGATGCTCATCCTCAATACCTTCCATCCGTGCGAGCGATCTCGTACATGGCCAGCACGTTTTGCGTGGGCGAGTTGTCCTGCAGCATGTGGGTGGGGGCGAAGCAATAGCCGCCGCCGGGCATCATGATGTCGAGAATTTTGCGGCAGTAGTCGGTGATGTCCTGCACGCTGCCGGTGGCGACGGGGCCGGCGGTGCTGATGCAGCCGTGGAACGCCAGCCGATCGCCGAACGTGTTCTTGAGATAGCGCGGCTCCATGTTGGCAGCCTCGGGCTGGAGCGTGTCCACCGCCTTGATGCCCATGTCGATGAAGTCCTCGAAGGCCCAACTGCTCGACCCGCAACTGTGGATCATCACCGGGATGTCGTAGGAAGATGCCAGGTCGATGAATTTCTGGTGCAGCGGGCGGATGAGCTTGCGATAAGTCTGCACGCTGATGATCGGGCCGCGCTGGGTGCCCAGGTCGTCGCCGATCCACACCAGGTCGATGCCGCCCCCGCCCCCGGCAGCTTCGAGCGAGCGACGCAGGATTTCCAGTTGAATGCCGATGCGGCGCTCGGTCAGCAGAAGACCAGCCGGGTCTTGCGTGGCCAGGTCCATCATGGTCTGTTCCATGCTGCGCATCATGCCGGCGCGGTTGATGATGTCCGCCAGGCCCGGGCTGCCGATGACCACGCCGAAGTCCTTGAAGCGCTTGCAGTCGTCAGCCACGGACTGGTAATCGAAGTTGTCGGGATCGGGCATGGGCCAGGCAGCGATCTGCTGCTCGTCCGCGTCTTTCAAGGGAAAGTCGCAATAGTCCCAGTAACCGCCGCTGCCGTGCTCGATCCAGCGACGGTGGATGCCCCAGTCATCGACTTTGACGCCGCGCTCGGGGATGTCGGCATGCAGCTTGGGGCCGGTGTAGTTGGCCTTGACGCCGCGGAAGTCCACGCCCAAGGCCTGCAGCAGCCCTTCGGTGTCGTCAGCGCCTAGGCCGAAGTGGTCCTTGAGTCGCCGATCGATGCCGGCATTGGCCAGGTAATTGATCGGCACGCGGTCCGGCTCCTGCCGCGCGATGGCTGTCCGCACCCTCTGCTTGCTGTTCATCGCCCGCCCGCTCATCGTGACTCATCCTTTCCATATCAGATCCGCCCCGGCTCCAGAATACCTTTCCCAGGATCATCCCGCAGGCGGATGGCGCAGCCTCCCCAGGGAAAAGCAGCTACCATGATGGGTAAGCGTATGGTCTATCGCATCCTCATCAGCGTCTTGATCTTCTGCAGCGCCTACCTGCTGCTGCGCTTCGGCCTGGGGCCCGCCCGGCGCTTCTACCAGCGGCAGGTGACCGCTTTCGATCGCGTGCTGCGGCGGCAACTGCTGATCGACTTCGATCCGAAACTGGCGTTCTGGCTCAGTGCCGCGGGCGTCGCGGCAGCGCTGCTGTTCGGTTATGCCTTGAGCAGCAATCTCATTGTGGCGGTGCTGCTGGCCGCCATCGCCGCCGCCATGCCGCTGCTGGTGGTGCGCCATCTTGAATCCAAGCGCATGACCCAGCTCGATCACCAGTTGATCGACGCCCTGACCACCATCGCCTCGGGCGTGCGGGCCGGGCTGACGCTGACCCAGGCCATGGAACTGGTGGTGCAGAATCATCGCGGGCCGGTGCAGCAGGAGTTCGCCCAGTTGCTGCGCGAGTACCAGATGGGCATGGACCTGAACCAAGCCATGCGCAATGCCGCCAACCGCATCGGGTCGCCGCTGTATCGGCTGACCTTCACCGCCATCGAGATGCACCGCGTGCGCGGCGGCGACAGCGGCGAAAGTCTCGATCGCATCGCTTCATCGATTCGTGAGATCGAACGCCTGGAAGGCAAGCTCGATGCCCTGACCAGCCAGGGCCGCCACCAGGCGTGGATGATGGCCGTGATGCCGTTGGTGTTCATATTGATGTTGTGGGCGATTGATCCCTCGGGCATCGCCTTGATGTTCACCGAGCCGCTGGGCCGCATTCTGCTGATGATTGTCGTGGTGATGATCGGCGCCGCGTTCCTGTGGATCCGCAAGATCATGGCGATCGATATTTAGGAATGTCTGATGTCTGATTGCTGATTGATGATGTAAATACAACTGGGCCTCATTGAGAAAAACATCAGATGGGGATGAATGACAAAACGCTCGTTGCTCCGTATATCGGTCGAGCGCGGCCCATGGTGGGCTTGCCCAGATATTGCAAGGAGCAACGAGCGATGAACCATTCTACCTTCGTGGAGCGTGAGGTGTACGTGGGGCTCGATTATCACCAGCATTCGATCCAGGTCTGTGTGCTGGACCGCGAGGGCCGGGTGCGGGCCAACGAGG
>JADLFV010000015.1 GCA_020849625.1 Phycisphaeraceae bacterium | reverse complement strand
TGGCGGCCGGTTACGGAACTTTTGCGACGCTGCTGGGCCGCTTCGTCTATCCCAGCGGCGGGGCCAACCGCGCTTGGTTGTTCGTTTGCTCCGTGGACCAACTCGCCGCTGGCGAGGCTCTCGACTTTGCGGCCCCGTCGGGACAGAAGATCGTGGTGGCGCGGCTGGCGACTGGCAGCGCGGCCGACGATTTTCTGGCCCTGTCGAGCGTCTGCCCGCATCTGGGCTGCCGGGTGCATTGGGAATCGCAAAACGATCGCTTTTTCTGCCCCTGCCACAACGGGGCTTTCAATCGCGACGGCCAGGCCACCAGCGGCCCCCCGGCCGCCGCCCACCAGTCGTTGACGCGTTTCCCCCTCAAGGTCGAAAACGGGTTGCTCTTTCTCGAAGCACCCCTGCCCTCTGTGGCTTGCCATGAAGAGGCGGGCGAGCGGCCGGAGACGGACGTCCAAGCTTCCGATTCATCCACCCCTGGTGCTGGAGCTGCGTGACGTGGGACGCCTCACCGCCTGGATTCACGAGCGAGTGCCTGTTTCGGCTGGGCAGTTGGCCGAGCTGACCAATGAGCCGGTGCCGCACCATCTCAAGCGGTGGTGGTTCTGCCTGGGCGGAACGCCGGCATATTTGTTCGTCGTGCAGATCGTCACCGGCATTCTGCTGGCGATGTACTACCAGCCCGCGCCGAGCACGGCCTACGAGTCGATCCGCTACATCACCCAGGAAGCGACGTTCGGCTGGCTCGTGCGGAGCATGCACAAATGGGCGGCGACACTGATGATCGCCGCCGTGATCTTGCATCAGATGCGGGTCTATTTCACCGGCGCTTATCGCCGCCCCCGCGAGCTGAACTGGGTCATTGGCATGTGCCTGTTGATGTGTACGCTGCTGACCGGCTTCACCGGCTACAGCCTGGTCTTCGAACAGCTCAGCTACTGGGGGGCGACGGTCGCCGCCAACATCAGCGACGCGGTCCCTCTCGTCGGCCATGCGGCGAAGCAGATGCTGCTGGGAGGCGACGAATACAACGCCCGCACGCTGTCGCGGTTCTACATTCTGCACGCGGCGGTCTTGCCGGCGACGATCGTGCTGCTGGTGATCTGCCACATCGCTCAAGTTCGCCTGCACGGCGTGACCGAATTCCACGACGAGCACGAGCCTTCCCCAGGGCCGCGCTATTTCAACTTTTTTCCCGATCATGTCCTCTCTGAGCTGATGATCGGTCTGGTGCTCATGATCGTGCTCTGTGCGCTATCGACCGTGCTGCCGGCGGCCATGGGCCCGAAGGCCGATCCGCTGACGACCCCCGAGGTGATCAAGCCGGAATGGTTCTTCTACGTGTCGTTCCGCTGGCTGAAGCTGTTCTCGCTCACGTCCGCGGTGATCAGCACGCTCTTCATCGTGGCCACGATGTTCGTCTGGCCGTGGATCGACAGCCTGCTGCGGCGAATCACGGGGATCGAAGAAATCAGCGTTTTCATCGGCATCGTGGCCACCTTCCTGTTGATCGGTCTGACGGTCTGGGAAGCGGTGGTGGCTCATTAAGCTAGTCTTGGTTCGTAGCGCGCGGAAATTGCGGCAATACAAGAAACTCTTCCTGCGAGGCGGTTCGGTATGACGATTCGCACCAAACAAATCATCATTGCCCTGTTGAGTGCTGCGTTCATCGTGTCGCTGATCGTCGTGCAGTGGATGGAAATCCTCCGCAAGCGCGAAGAGTCGGGAGTGGGCGTGCGGCTCGTGTCGGTGCCCGCCAGTTCCGACAACTGCGTGAAATGCCACCAGCAGGCCTCGCCGGGGATCATCGATCACTGGAAAGGGAGCACCCATGCCCTCAAGGGGGTCGGCTGTGTCGAGTGCCACCAGGCCCAGAAGGAAGACGCCGATGCGTTCGACCATTACGGCGCGCTGATCGCCGTCGTGGTGACACCCCAAGATTGCGGCCGCTGCCACAAAACCGAGACGAACGAATTCGCCGCCAGCCATCACGCCCGCGCCGGCAATATTTTGGCTTCGCTCGACAACTTTCTCGCCGAGACCGTCGAAGGGGCGCGCCTGCCGTTTCACCCGCACTCGCCGACACCCGGACGCGACGTCCAAATGGTCAACGGCATGGCCAGCGTCGATACGGGCTGCAAGCAGTGTCATGGCGGCAAGGTCGCCCTGGAAGCGACCGACGGCAGTCTGATCACGGTCGATGAACTCAAGCCCGGCGCCGACGGAAAGCCAACGAACAAGGAAGTAGTGGGTCTAGTGAAAAAAGCCGCCAACGGACGGCCGATCCTCGCCGCGAGCAGTTGGCCCAACACGGGCATCGGCCGCCTCAATCTCGACGGTTCGCGCGGCTCCTGCTCGGCCTGCCACTCGCGGCACGACTTCTCGCCCCGCCGGGCTCGCCAGCCGGAAAACTGCGGCAAGTGCCATCTGGGCCCCGACCATCCCCAGGCGGAAATCTACGAGGAATCGAAGCACGGCGTGGCTTATCGCGATCTGCGCGAGCACATGAACCTGGACGCCAAGGAGTGGGTGCTGGGCCAGGATTACACGCAGGCCCCGACCTGCGCCACCTGCCACATGTCGGGTA
>JADLFV010000014.1 GCA_020849625.1 Phycisphaeraceae bacterium | reverse complement strand
GTTTCTGAACGCTTGGAATCCGGGCACGGGCGGACGTACGTCAAGCCGATGGCGTCGAAGCAGCACTCACTCACTTGGGCCCGGTCGCGTCCGTGCCGAACGTTTTTTTCCGTTCAGGCGACTGGGGTTAATCAAGCAATTGAGCCTCATCCGAAACCGGACGGCCTTCCTATAAATGGGCGCAGCGCAACGTTTGTGCGCGCCGGAGGCAGTTTTGAGGGGGTGAAAAAGTGCGTAAGTTCAGTCATGGGCAGCAATAGAAATTTTTTTGCGCGACCCTCGAAAAAATGAGAATCGCGTGCCAGCCTGTGCGCGCGGCGGTGATGCGCAAACCAGGGTGTCTCGCGGAGGCCACAGAGAGCGCGGGGTGAAAGCACATCGAATTTCATCGGGTCCGTATCACCGGCTCCCCCTCCGCGCTCTGCGAGACACTGACTTTCTGTCTTTTCAATAGCCGGGCCGCTACGCGGGGCTGGTCGTTTGGGGGCGTCGGGCGAGGCGTAGCTCGCCGGCTGTTGGGAGGAGATGGCCTTTGTGACAATGCCTGATTGCTTGAGTGCGTGATTGCTTCAATGACGACTGCCTGCTCGCTACCCCGGCTCTCGGCATCCCGGTTTCTGATCTTATTTAAGTTAAATATTTAAGTTAAATATGATCATGGCTCGGCGTGGCATGGACCGGGCGAGGAGAGGTGGCGATGTTGTCTCGGTGGCGGCTGCGCGGCTATGATGCAGTGGCTGTTCCCGTTTGCAGAGCCTTCACCATGAAAACCACCACTCTTGGCAAAACCGGCACCGCCATCACGCGCCTCGGCTTCGGTTGCATGGGGATGAGCGATTTCTACGGCCCGGCTGACAACGAAACGTCCATCCGCGTGCTGCATGCGGTCATCGATGCCGGCGTCAACTTCCTGGACACCGCGGACATGTATGGCTGCGGCGCCAACGAGAAGCTGGTCGGCCCCGTGGTCAAGACCCGCCGCGATGAGATTGTGCTGGCGACCAAGTTCGGCAACGTGCGCGGACCTGACGGCAAGCTGCTAGGCGTCAACGGCAAGCCCGACTACGTGCGCAAGTGCTGCGACGCCAGCCTGCAACGATTAGGGCTCGACGTGATCGACCTCTACTATCAGCATCGTGTCGATCCGGACACGCCGATCGAGGAGACGGTGGGCGCCATGGCCGAGCTGGTGGCCGCGGGCAAGGTGCGGCACCTGGGCCTGTCCGAAGCAGCCCCCGCCACCATTCGCCGGGCTTACAAGGTGCATCCGATTGCGGCGTTGCAGACCGAGTATTCGCTGTGGACGCGCGATCCGGAGGGCGAGTTGCTCGACACCTGCAGCGAGCTGGGCGTCACCTTCGTCGCGTACAGTCCGCTGGGGCGCGGCATGCTGACGGGGCAGATCCGCAGTATCGACGACCTGTCGCCCGACGACTGGCGGCGGAATCACCCGCGTTTCCAGGGCGAAAACTTCCAGCGCAACCTGGAGCGCATCGGCAAGTTGCTCGAGCTGGCCAAGCAACTCAAGTGCACAGCGGGCCAGCTCGCGCTCGCCTGGCTGCTGGGTCAAGGTGAAGACATCGTGCCCATCCCCGGCACGCGCAGCCTGGGGCGATTGCAGGAGAACCTGGGCGCGCTGGATGTGAAGTTGTCTGACGCTGATCTGGCTCGTATTGATGCGATCATGCCGTCGGATGTCGCAGCCGGGACGCGTTATCCGCAGGCGGCGATGGAGTATGTCAACGGGTAGCGCAGGTGGTGCACACCTGATGCGTGTCCGACGAGACGTCGCTCGCAGGCTATTGCTTCTGTGATGTTCTGCAACAGCAACAAAAAAAGCCCCGCGCGTGATGGCGCGGGGCCTGAGTGATCAACCATCATTCGGCTGCTTGTTGCTGACAACGCATCAACGTCGGCGGCGGTGCAGGAACATCAGCCCGGACGTGGCCAGCAGCGCCAGCGAAGCCGGCTCGGGGTTGGACACGATGGAGATGGTGCCGTTGGTATAGAGCGAGGAAGTGTTCCAGGCCAATCCTCCCGAAAGGGCCGGCAGATAAAGATTGTCGAAGGTTTCGCCGCCGAAGTAATTCGGGGCGGAGATCAGGTCGAAGCTGGAGCCGAGGGTCAGTGAGATACTGGGATCGGGAATGAACTGGAGATCGCCGTCGAGCGTGATGTAACCCTGGCTGGCGCTGTAGATGGCGAGAGTGGACAGGCCGTCGAACACCACGCGCCCGCCGTGCATGACAAACGCGCCGGAGATCGACAGCTTGCCTTCGCCGTCGATGTAGAGGTATTTGCCGTTGAGGTCCAGTTCGTCACGGAAGCTCAACTCGTCGTCAGCGGCGGCGAAGGTGACGTCCAAGTGATCGTTGAGCGTGGTGTTGACGCGGATCCACTGGCTGCCATCCTGCACGTCGATGATGGCGTGGCCGGTGTCGGCCTCAAGGAACAGCTCGCCGTCCTCGTCGATGATGTAGCGCTGGCTGTTCATGAAGCGCATGCCTTTGACGGTGAAGGTTTCGCCGGCCTGAATGCGCACATAAGTGGTGGCGCTGGTCGCCGAACCAAACGTAGCGATTTCATCGTTGGTGTCGGGCCGCCCCCAGTAAACCCAGTTGAGCGGATCCGCCCAGTCGCCGGAGGAGCTGTTCTGCCACGTGCGATTGTCCCGTCCGGGGGCGGTGGCGTTGATGATCTGGGCGGTGCCCACCAGGTCGTTGCTGGCGCTGACGGTTTTGGTTTTGTCGGCTTCGCTGACGCTGGCGTAGATTTCGCCGTTGTCGTAGTCGGTCCAGAACAACTGGCCGTCCACCGCGACCACGCCCAGGCACCAACCGATGTCGGTGGCGGTGTAGAGGGTCAGGACGCTGCTGGGGAGATTGATGCGTGCGATGTCGGTGTCGCCGGGGGATGTTTCGCGTGAGAACAGCAGGCGATCGTTGACGTCATCCCAGGCCAGGGCCTGCGGCTTGACCTGTCCCACGGCGATGTCGCCGATGTAGGCGCCGGTGGAGCCGTTGAATTTGCGGATGCAGTCGTTTTCGCGGTCGGCGACGTAGAAGTTGCCGTCGTCCCCGAAAGCCATGCCTCGCGGATTGTTGAATGACTCGCCGGCGGCGAAGTCGGTGGTGATGAACAGCGTGACCTGATTGGTGTCCGGATCGATCTTGTAGATGCGGTCCGTGCTGCTGCCGAAAGCGACGGACATATAGAGGTTGCCATCGGGCCCGACGGTGAGCATGCCGGGGTTGCCTGTGAATTGCGTGCCGCTGGTGGCGATGACTTCCTTGAAGTTGCCGGCCGCATCGAAACGTAGCACGCGCCCGCCGGTCTTGCTCTCGGTAACGAACACATCGCCGTCACTGGTCTGGGCGACGCCCACGGGCGTGTCGAGAGCGGCGCCGGCATAGGTGGCACCGAGATTGAACTGCCCCAGCGGAGCCAGGTGCTTGGTGTTGGCGTATTCGTAACGCATCACGCGGTTGGCCTTGGCATCGGCGACCAGCACGAACTTCGGCGTCGCGGTGCGGAAATCCTCGATGCGATGGAAGGTCATCAGGTTCGAGTCATGCCCGCGGGGCGGAAGATTCTCGCCATCGCCGACGTCCAGCGCGGTGCGTGAGACCACCGCCAGATCGTTGCCGTCGATTGCGTAGTTGAAGTACTGGAAGGCCTCGCCCCAGCCGGTGGACTCATCGGTGTCGATGTTGCGGGTGTAGAGGAAAATCTTTTCCACTTCCCAGTTGATCAGGTCTTTGCTGCTGAGCATGGCGCCGGTATTGCGGATCAGCTCCGGCTCATCACCGAGGACGGGATCGTTGGCGTGAGCGGGCAGCACCACGTTGGTCAGTGCGAAGAACTTGCCGCTGGTCGCGTCGTACTGCACGCCGAATTTCTTTTCACCGCCCGGCAGCGAAGGAAAGGCGTTGATTGCGGAAGCATCGAAGCTGACGTTGCCGGTGGATTCGTTGACCTGGATCAGAGCGGTGTTGGGCAGTCCGCGGATCTTGGGCATGACCACCACGCCGGTCGAGGGCGAGCCGACGACCTGGGCTTCGGACCAGCCTTGCCAGGCCCCACCGAAAGGATTGCCGGAATCGGACGCGGAATTGCTCAGCTTCCAGGATGCAGGATCCATCAGGTCGGAGCTGACCGGGGCGGACATGACGCGATTGCCGGACTGGGCGAACCAGATGCGATTGTTGTTGATCACCGGCGTGTTGGGCGTGCCGCCGTAGTTGCCGTCTTTGAGCACGACCGGCGAACTCCAGGAGGTGCCGTTGTTGGTGGACTTGCGAATGACGATGTCACCGTTGTCGCCTTCCTCGGAGTAGCCCCAGATGTAGAGGTCGCCGTTGTGCTGGAAGACAGTGGACCAGAATTGACCTGAGAGCGAGCCGAGTTGCGACCAGCTCTGGCCCTGATTGGTGGAACGATAGACCCAGGTGGTGTTCTGCGGTGTGCCCAGCCCGAACACGTCGTGCGAGGCGATGTAGGTTCCGTCAGGCATGATGGTGATGGAGGGCGAGCCGATATACGCTTCATCCCACGGAAGCGGTACTCCCAGCGCCCGATCCGGCGCTTCGAGATAGGCGATGGGCACGCCGGGCACGAGGCTCCAGTCCTGCGCTGAAGCAGGGGCCCGCATGAACAGATTCAGGACCCCCAAGCAGATCAAGAACAACCACCTGTGGTGGTGGCACGCAAGGTGCCGATAGAATCCGCCAGGTCGAGTGAAGAGTCGGCAAGGACACATAGATGATCTCCCGAAAAAGAGGTGAAGAGGAGAACGGACACGCTGGATATTTACATATCAAAACAGATATTGATGAAAATATAAGTCGCAGCTTTGTGATGTCAATACAGGCAAAAGTTCACAATATCATGCGGCCTGCGCTGTCAGATGTGTTGATAATTTATTTATCAGCAATATATTACATTCGACTAAATTGTCACTGAACACGTCGAAATTTTTAAATAAGATTTAAAGTTTTTTTGCGTAGCGTTTTGGTATCATTACAAGTAAGGAGGGTATTTTTGGAGCTGCTGGCTTACATGGATTACCCCGACGACAACAGGCAACCGGCGTGGGCCACGACGATGAAATGCATGCGGCAGCTTGGCTTACACCTCGGATATTGGGGGTGCAGCCAACGGGTCTGACCTTTCGCGCCAACGCTCTATGTTGCAACTGTTAGACCTGGTCTAAATCTGTTGAATTCAGGTAATGGTGGTTTTGGGGGAACAATCGCCGATCTTCGGCAGAACGACGACGGCTCGTGGAATTCAGGTAATGGGGGAACAATCGCACCACATTTGATCCGCATTTCAGGCCGGTTGTGACGAAGCCTCAGACTGTTCAACGCCTCCACGAACTAGCCGATCGGTCAGAAACGCGGGCCCAGATTGGGTGGCAGCGGTAGCCGCGCAGTTGCCCCATCATCAGCGTGTCTGCACCAGCAGCCCCATTGACACCTGCATACGATCTATCCTGCGACGAACCATCATGTCTGAAATGCGCGTGGCTCGATCCATCGTGACCTGCGGGCCATGCGTGAGAATGAATCGTTGCCAATGCGTTTTCGCACGGAGCCGTCCTCGTTGTCCCGCTCAACCTGCGTATCCAACTCGCTGATCGGCGGCAGTTGACGATGCGACTGGTGCAACCGGCGGCACTAGCGTATTCTGTCTGTCCGGCACGGAAACCGGCAGACATGAGCAATCCGCAATTCACCCTGGTCAGCATCGGCGAAGCCCTTTTCGACGTCTTTGCCGATCATCGCCAGCTCGGCGGGGCCCCGCTCAACCTGGCCCTGTGTGCCGACCAGTTGTTGGGCCCACACGGCGGCCAGGCGGTGATCGTCAGCCGCATCGGGCAGGACGCGCCCGGCAACGAGATGCTCGACGCCCTGCGCCAACGCGGTCTGTGCGTCGATTACTTGCAGAGCGATCCCGATCGGCCCACCGGCTCGGTCCTGGTCGATCTGGATGCGGGGGGGCAACCGACCTTCAACATTCTTCCGGGGGGGGCGTGGGATGTGATCCAGTTCGATCCCGATCTCGAGTCTCTGGCCCGCCGCGCCGATGCGGTCGCCTTCGGAACATTGGCCCAACGTGACGCTCAGAGTCGCAACACCATCTATCGCCTGCTCGATGCCGCCCGCCGCGCTGTGCGCCTGTTCGACGTCAACCTGCGGCAAGACGACATCGATCGTCGGGTTATCCAGCGTTCGTGTGAGTCGGCCAGCATCGTCAAGCTCAACGAACAGGAATTGCCGCGGATCATCAACCTGCTGGGCCTGGACGGTGAAGGCGACGATGCAGCCGAGGTGCTGCGCAAGCGATTCAAGCTGGAGATGGTAGCCCTGACCCGAGGGGCGCGCGGCACGCGGTTGTTTACCTCGGCCGGCATCGTGGATGGTGCAGCGGCCAGCTATCCCCCGGCCCAAGGCGCCGATGCGGTGGGAGCCGGCGACGCCTGCGCCGCGGGATTGCTGGCGGCCCGACTGCTGCGACGACCGAAGCAGCAGATCGCCGACCTTGCCAACCGCTGCGGCGCATTCGTCGCCAGCCAGCCCGGCGGAACGCCCCAGTTGCCGCAGACTTTGATTGAGTCGGTGTAAAAGAACGCGGCCGCCTGCTACAATACGCGGCTCGGCGGCGCGGCCGCTGACTTTCTGTCACCCTGTGCAACCTCAGGAGTGTGTCACGTGGCATCGAATGGATTGAGTGTGGCTGTGGTGGGCGCGACGGGCGCGGTCGGGCAGGAATTCCTGCGCGTGCTGAGCCAACGCAAGTTCCCCATCGGACAATTGACACTGCTGGCCTCGGCTCGCAGCGCGGGCAAGACCGCCACGTTCAACGGCCGCACTTACACCATCGATGAACTGACCGAAACAAGCTTCGCCGGGATCGACCTGGCCCTGTTCAGTGCCGGCGGATCGATCAGCAAGAAGTTTGCCCCCATCGCCGTCGAGGCCGGCGCGATGGTTGTCGATAACTCCAGTGCTTTTCGTATGACCGACGGCATTCCGCTGATCGTGCCGGAGGTCAATCCGCAGGACATCGGCGACCTGGCCCTTGGCAGAAAGCCCGGCATCATCGCCAATCCCAACTGCTCGACCATCATTATGCTGGTGCCGGTGACGCCGCTGCACCGGGCAGCGACGGTCAAGCGCATGGTGATCAGCACCTACCAGGCCGCCAGCGGCGCCGGCGCTGCCGCTATGGCTGAACTGGAGCAGCAGACCCGCGAAGTGCTCGCCGGCCAGCAGGCGACCTGCAAGATCTTCAAGCAGCAGTACGCCTTCAACCTCTTCAGCCACAACTCGGACATGCAGCCCAACGGCTACAACACTGAGGAAATGAAGATGCTCAAGGAAACGCACAAGATGTGGCACGAGTCTGCGGTGCGGGTGACCGCCACCTGTGTGCGCGTGCCGGTGATGCGTGCCCATGCTGAGAGCATCAACCTGACCTTCCAGAAGCCGTTGACCGAAGACGACGCGCGGCAGATTCTGTGCAAAGCGCCGGGCGTGTCACTGATCGACGATCGCTCGAACAATCGCTTCCCCACGCCGCTGGACGCTTCGGATCGCGACGACGTGTACGTCGGGCGCATCCGCCAGGACATGAGCCAGGACGGCAACACGGGCCTGGACCTGTTCGTCTGCGGCGACCAGATCCGCAAAGGCGCCGCCCTTAACGCCGTGCAGATCGCGGAACTGCTGGTGTAAAAACACACACGCCAACAGCGCGAATGCCGTGTGGCTGTGACGAACTTATTTAAGTTATCCAACTACCCCTTGATTCTGAGCGAATAAGGTGCTTTTTCTCCCCAATACCCCTATATGGTTTTGGGCCTATATGGATAGACCTATTGGGATATGGGGTATCCCCAAACCTACCTTCAAGGGCTTGGATAGCGGTCTGTAACCGCAGATTTTTGGCAACATTTAGACCGTCATAGGTAACTGATCTGAGATGGGGAAAGATGAATCAATGAGTATTGTTGTCACGGGCGTCACTGGTCAAGGGTTGCGGGTGGTTAGTCGTTTTGTTGATACAGCCACATTCGGGACAAGTACCACTTGGGCTACCACGCAAATCATACCGGCATTTGACACAGCACCCCTTGTCAAGAAGTCGTCTTTTGTGAATGCGTTCGGCAAAGAATAACAGCAGTACTATTGGTTCGAGCCAACACATAGCATCGACGATTAGGGGGCCTACAATTCCATGCTGTGGCAAGGGACCAACGTACTCCCCGTCTTGGAAACCAACAGCAGGTACTGGCCATCCGTAGAAAGAAGTCGCCGGGTGAGATAACCAATAGGCAGATGGCGCAAGTATGTTGATCGCGAGTACGATTATGCCTCAGTACGCCGCCACAATGTGGAGTATTAATCTCATATTCACACGGCATCCCCATTGGATGCAGCAGCTACAGAACTAGGTGTTATCATTCTGGGGGGGGGGCAGATCAATGAGTAGTCTTGTCGCTAGCGTCATCGGGCAAGGGCCACTGGGGGTTAGCCCTTCTCTCCCATTAGCAAGGCAACGATTTGTTCCTCAGACAACGGAAGTTCTTCTGGTACAAGCTCGGAGAGCAATACGGCTTCATTGCGTAAGAGTTCTCGCTGCTGCCGCTGAAGGTCTTCGTTCGGTAGTTTGTATCCGGATTCGGGATATGAGATATCGAACACCTTCTTCATTTCATTTAATTCGCAGATATGTTCAAGCGTGGATCGAAATCCAGAAGCAGAGCGTAGCTGTGTGTCAGTGCCTTGGGTTGTTTCGATCCCGGCTGCACGAACCGGCTGCTGTACCCGTGCCGAAGGGAATGTGTTGGATGGAGCGTTCGGCGGCAAGGACTTTAACAAGTCAAGGGCACTGACCTGTCGGCCATATCGGTGCAGCAAGTAAGCAAGGATATTGAGCCGGAGAGACCAAATCCAAGCAGACGCATCATCGGGATGCTCTTGGACAAGCTGACGAAGATTCTGATAGCGGTTGAGCCATACTGAGACGAGTCCAGGACTCACTTCTGATGAATGTGGACGCCCCATGGCTGACTACCGTAGAAGGTCATTTGCTCATCGCTCGCGGAAACGAGCTACCAACCGACAAGACTATTCTCCCTCGCTAGCACCCCCGCTGTCAATACATTTCGTATCGCTGTCAATGAGTATTGTTGTCGTGGTCCTCGTTGGATAACTGCATCCGGTGGTTATCCCCCGGCCTTGACGCGTGTCAATTCTTCGCCAATCGGGTTGAGCGCGTCTTTGGTCGAGATCGTGTGCGTCAGCCGATCAGGATCGTCCTGAAACAATAGAGTCGACTCGTTTCGCACACCGCTGTAGGGATGGGCACCCGACGGGTTGGTGATCGTGCTGAAGTCTTCGGGGCCGGTGTAGTACATATACTCGTCGTACCGTAGAACGTCGCCTTCCCACCGTATATTGTTAATCACGCTCTCCCAAGGCGGGACCTGTAGCGACCTGAGCACAATGCGGCCATCCTCATCGTGCTCGATTACCAGCACGGTTTCACCTTCGGTTTGCCATTCACCGAGAAGGTTGGATCGGCGGGGATGCTCCGGGACGAAGGGATCGGACGGCTGATGTGATTGCTGAGTTGGAGGCGTAGTAGCCGTACCGGACGACGATCCGTTACAACCGAGCAGAACGCACGCGATGAGGACCGATGCGATTCGCATGAGGAGCCTAACGTAAAAGTCAAAGTTGCCAGCCGCCTGCAGAAGCAAGCTCCCAACCGACAAAACTATTATCCATCGCTTCCACCGACACTGTCAATCCATTTTTAGCTGCTTGTCTCCTAATTGAGAATATTCAGCACAGTTGAATCAGATCAGACTATCATCCGACCCGATAGTTCAGCAGATATTGATACGGTTTTTCCAAGACAAAACCGTTCAACCTTGCCCGATGCAACGTTAGCAACAATGGGACAGAACAAGGGCGGCGCGTAGGGGTCGGGCAAGCTGTGCTTGTGCTATGCGCCATGTGTTATGCGTCATGGCTTGTCCGGTTCGAGCAGGACGATGTGCTGGGCGAGGCCGGGCGGGGCGGACTTGGACAGGTAAACGGTGGTGCGCAGAGTAGAGCCGTCGGGGAGGGTGGCGGTGATGCGGTGGGTGCCGGTGAAGGGACGGGCGTAAGCGTTGCCGACCTCGTCGGTGGCGATGGTGAGATTGGTCCACCATTCGCTGCCGAATAGGCCGGCGATGAGTTGGCCGGGCTCGGTGAGGTGGCCGGCGTTGTCGATGAGCGTGGCGTTGGGGTCGGCCACGTCGTCGATGGTCAGTCCGCTGAAGTAGATGCCGCGCACGCAATCGCAGGCGAAGAGGATACGGAGCAATGTTTCGAGATTGTTGGCTGCGGCCGGAGCGCTGGAGCCGCCGACTTCGAGGGGGCCAATGACCACGTCGCCGCCGAGTTCGCCCAGCAGATCAAGGCCGTGAGCGAGTTGACGCTGCAGCAGGACACCGCCCATGCGCTGCTCGATGGCCACCTGATTGAAATGAACGAACCTGTTGCGCATGTCCTTGCAGTGCTCGATGGCTTTGCGCAGGCGGGTTTCGGTGAGGCAGTTTTCCAGACCCAGGGCCAACGCGGCGCGGGGGGCGATGGCGTGGGCCTGATCGTACAGGCGACGAATCACAGCATCGCCAAGCTGATCGGTGACCCATTGGTGATCGAGGCTGTGCGTGTAGAGATCGAAGGCGTCAACCTCGCCGCGATAGCGCTGCAGCACATCAATGACGTGGTTCTCGATGGCGGCTGTCATCTGCGGTTTGTCCATCAGCGACAGCCAATCGGGGTTGCGGGCAGCGTCGGCGGAGAGCAGACCGCCCCACCGCACGTGCAGGCCCAGTTGCCTCGCCTCGCGCACCGCCTCGTCCACGGCTGCGTAGTCCGGCTCGGCCAGCGGGTTTTGCTGAAGACGCGACCAGGCAGTCAGGCGATCCAGCGCTACGGCATTGAGCACCGCCAGTGCGGGCAGCTTGTCGCGGACAGCGTCAAAACCGCCTTCGCCGAGAACGAAACCGAGTGGGAAATCATGGCTGATCTGCTCGATTCGCACAGCGGCCCGGCTGACGGGTTTGCCCTCGGCATCGAGCACGATCACACGCAGATCGGTCTTGCGGATGTCATCGATGCGCTGGTTCAACTGCTCGACCCACGGGCCGGTCATGTTCTGAGCGCGCAGGATTCCGCAAAACAGCACACTCAACAGAAAAAGAAATACAAACCGCAGAGGCGCAGAGGACGCAGAGAAGATCAAAGTCCATTGTTTCATGTTGACTTACTCTGTGTTCTCTGCGTCTGGGTGGTTCAATTCAAGTGTTCGAGCGCCTCAGCCACGGTTTTGACTGCGATCAGTTTAGCGCCTTTGGGCGGTTTGAGGCTGGTGGACGCGGTGAGGAACTGGGAGAAACCGAGGCGGGCGGCTTCGCTGATGCGCTGGGCCAGTTGCTGGGTGTGGCGGACTTCGCCGCCCAGGCCGATCTCCCCGACGCAACAGACGCCGTGATCGAGTTGGCGATTGTGATGAGCACCGGCAATGGCCAGGGCGAGGGCGAGGTCGGCGGCGGGCTCGGCGATCTTCATGCCGCCGACGCTGGAGACGAAGACATCCTGGTCCGCCAGGCGCAGCCCGCCGCGCTTTTCCAGCACAGCGATGAGCATGGCCAGGCGATTGGTGTCCAGTCCGCTGCTCTTGCGCTTGGCTGAACCGAGGAACCCGGTGCTGGTCAGAGCCTGCAGTTCCACCAGCAGGCAGCGCGTGCCCTGGATGACCGGACACACCGCACTGCCGGCCCGAGGCTGATATTCCGCAGCGAGCAACCCGGCGCCATCAGCCACTTCGCGCAGGCCGCCGTCGGTCATGTCGAACAGGCCGACCTCCAAAGTCGCGCCGAAACGATTCTTGATCGCCCGCACGATGCGATGGTTGTGATAGCGATCGCCCTCGAAATAGAGCACGGTATCGACCATGTGCTCCAGCAGGCGCGGGCCGGCCAGCGTGCCCTGCTTGGTGACGTGGCCGACCAGCAGCATGGCGATGCCGGTCATCTTGGCCAGCACGATCAACTCCTGTCCGCAGGCGCGCAGCTGGCCCACACTTCCGGGGGCGGCGGAGGTGGACTGATCCTGTTTGTAGATCATCTGGATGGAGTCGATCACCACCACGGCGGGCTGGATTTTGCGGATCTGCTCGGTGATGCGCAGCAGGCTGGTGTCAGCCAGGACGTAGAGTTGCTCGTCACCGTTGGTTGACGAGGCGGTCACGCCGAGGCGATCGGCGCGGAGGCGAAGCTGCTGGGCGGACTCCTCACTGGTAACGTAGAGCACGCGACCGGCGCCCTGACGCGCCCATGCCCCGGCCGCCTGCAGCATGAGCGTGCTTTTGCCGATGCCGGGACTGCCGCCGACCAGCACAGCCGCCCCCGGAACAAGCCCCTGCCCACCGGGCGATCCGCCCAACACGCGATCCAGTTCACCGATACCGCTGGCCAGCCGTTGCAGCGGCGCGGCCCCGGCGTCGAGCTGCCCGATGGGCTGAGCCTGCGGGGCCTCCGGAAGTTGTCCAAAACGCCCGCCACTTTCACTTCCGGGGGGTGGGGTGAACTCTTCCAGGGCGTTCCACATACCACAATCAGGGCACTTGCCCGCCCAGCGCGGTTGCACTGAGCCGCATTCCCGACAGACGAACTGGACGCGCGACTTGGCCATGAGACCATTGAGCATACGCAAAACGCACAGGGATACAATCAGGGGCTACAATACCCAGCCTCGGTCCCTGCAACTTGACCGCCCCGCCGCTGGAAGTGACCCCCGAAACCCGAAATAATATTGAATCTTCGCTGCACACGCCGAATCACGAGGTTCCCATGAGACAACGCACGCTCGCTTTCATCGCCGTCGCCTGCCTGCTGGCTGCCGCCCTGCTGGGGCTGAGCAACGCCCGGGCCACGCAGAGTCTGCTGTTCGGCCAGCTCGATCTGCTGGTCGATGTGCGGCACGAACTGGTCAACAACTACGTCGATGAGCCGGACACCCAGGATATGACCGAAGCGGCGGTGGCGGGCATGGTCGAATCGCTGCACGATCCGTTCACCACGTACTTGCGGCCGAGCGATTTCACCCAGTTTGATCGCATGACCAGCGGAGAGTTCTCCGGCATCGGCGCGGAAGTGACCATCGAGAACCGCCAGTTGCGCATCGTGACGCCGCTGGAAGACTCGCCCGCCTGGCGTGCCGGCGTGCTGGCGGGTGACATCGTGCTGCAGATCGACGGCCAACCGTTGACGGAGATGTTCGAAGACCTCGACAGCCGCGAGCAGATGATCCAGGCGGCCATCAACAAACTGCTGGGCGATCCGGGCACAAAAGTGACCATCGTCGTGCTGCACGAGTCGGGCGAGCAGCAGGAGATCGCCATCACCCGGGCGGTGATCCAGGTGCAGACCGTGCGCGGCTTCCGTCGCCAGGCCGACCAGCATTACGACTTCATGATTGATGACGCCAACCGCATCGGCTACGTGCGCCTGACGCAGTTCACGGATAAAACAGCCGACGATCTGGCGGCCGCGCTCAGGGAACTGCTGAAACAGAACGTGGCGGGCCTGATCATCGACGTGCGTTACAACCCCGGCGGACTGCTCAGTTCGGCGGTGGCGGTCAGCGATCAGTTTCTGAAGCAGGGTCAGACCATCGTGACCGTGCGCGGTCGCTCCTCGCCGGAGCAGGCTTATCGCGCCACATCGAACACGATACTGCCAGATCAGCCGATCGTGATCCTGGCCAACGAAGCCAGCGCCTCAGCCGCGGAGATTCTTACCGGCGCCCTGAAAGAGAACGATCGCGCCCTGTTCGTCGGCACACGCACCTTTGGCAAGGGCAGCGTGCAGAACGTCAAGATGCTCGGCGATCAGTCGCAGCCGCTGGGCGCGCTCAAACTTACCACCGCGTACTACTATGGCCCCGACAATCGGCTGATCCACCGCAAGGAGGACTCGACCACCTGGGGCATCGACCCTTCACCAAGCTGCTACGTGCCCATGACGCCGCAGCAGCGGCAGGAAATGGCGGAAATGCGCCGCAATGTCGATGCCGTCAAGCAGCACAACGGCGATGGTGAATCCACCCAGGTGACGCCGCAGTGGATCGCGGAAAAGCTGAAGGATCCGCAACTGGCTGCCGCGCTGCAGGCGCTGCTGGGCAAGCTCGAAACCAATGACTGGCCCAAGGTCGGCCAGGACGACACCGAGGCCCTGGTGCGCGAGGGTGAACTGGCCAACCTGCGCAGTCGCCGCGAGCTGATCCAGGAGACGCTCGACGCCATCGACCAGCGCATCGAAGAGTTGAACAACAAAACCGTGGCCACGACCGGCGATGTGAACCTGGACGAAAAGATCGAGCAGGCTGTGGACACCGCAGAGCCCGCCGCAATCACACCGTAAGAAAAATGAAACCGCAGATAAACGCTGATGTTTGTTTTTATCCGCGTTTATCTGCGTTCATCCGCGGTTGCCTTGAATGCCCATGCCCCTGATCCTCGGCATCGAGACCAGTTGTGACGAAACTGCCGCGGCCGTGGTCGAGGACGGGCGCAGCGTGCGCAGCAGCATCGTCGCCACCCAGCACGACCTGCACGAAGCCTATGGCGGCGTGGTTCCCGAGATCGCCAGCCGCGCCCACCTGGAGAACCTCCAGCCCGCCATCACCGCCGCACTCGATGAGGCCGGCCTCACGCTGCAACAACTCGACGCCATCGCCGTCGGAAACCGGCCCGGACTGATCGGCTCGCTGCTGATCGGCGTCAGTGCCGCCCAGTCCCTGGCCTGGTCGCTCGACAAACCCCTGATCGCCATCGATCACCTGCAGGCGCACCTGTACGCGGTGAATTTCGAATTTCGAATTTCGAATTTCGAATTTCAGGACTTTCCCGCTCTCGGATTGGTTATTTCCGGCGGCCACACTTCGCTCTATCGCATGACCAGCTTCACGCAGCTTGAACCCCTCGGCCGCACCATCGATGATGCGGTGGGCGAAGCCTATGACAAGGCGGCCGTAATCCTGGGCGCGGGCTATCCCGGCGGGCCGGCCCTCGATCGACTGGCCCAACAGGGTGATGCATCCAATGTCGAACCGCTGCCGCGCTCGATGCTCGAAGCCGACAGTCTGGACTTTTCCTACAGCGGCCTCAAAACCGCCCTGCTCTACCGTGTGCGCGGCCACCCCATCGGGCGCGGCAAGGAGGCCACGTTCCAACGCTCAGCCGAGGAACTGAGCGACACCCAACGAGCCGACCTGGCTGCTGCTTTCCAGGGAGCAGCAATCGGCGTGCTGTTCGACAAACTGCGGCGAGCCCTGCAGCGCTACGACGACATTCGCGCCATCCTCATCGGCGGCGGCGTCTGCGCCAACTCGCACCTGCGCAAGCTCGCGGCATCCTTTGACCTGCCCGTGCATCTGCCGCCGCAGCAGTATTGCGTTGACAATGCCGCCATGATCGCGGGCATGGCGTATGAGTTCTACCAGCGACGAAAGTTTGCGGCATTGAACGTTTCCGCCGTTGCCACCACGGGGGCATGCGGCCAGGATGGCCGGGCAATATAGACCAGCCATGCTGGCTGGGTTACGGCAGATACCAGCGCTGCTGGAAGTTCGTGTGCTTGAGCAAATGGCGCAGCGCGATGCCGGCGATCGCGCCGGCAAGTACGGGGATGGTCGTGGTCGGCAGCACCATGCGGTAGGAGCCGTGGCCGTGGAAGATGTCCACGGCCGTGACGTACAGCACGCCCACCACCAGCATGGCCAGGCCCAGCGTCAGGGCGACCAGGAACCCGCTGCCGTAGCCCAGCAACACGCCGATCAACGCCAACACAGCCGCCAGCAGCGCCGCCTTGTCCAGGCCTGCGATCAGCAGCACGATGATCAGCGCGATTGCCGCCAGCACGGCTCCGGGCATCCACATCCGCCGCGGCTCGAACAGCGGCAGGTAGGTGAATGACGTGCGATCATGCGGATTGAAGGCGCGGCCGCACTGGAGGCACTTGAGCTTCAACGGATCAGTGTCGGTCAGCTTGTGGCCGCATGACATACATCGGGGCGGTGTATCCCGCGGCTCGTCTTCCAACGGACTGGCGAAGTCGATCGCCGAACCCATCCGCCCGCTTTTCGGGCTGGAAGTCATGGCCCCATTGTACCATGCCGCTTTCCGCGTAGAATCCCTGCCATGAGTCTGGAACTGATTTTCCTGGGCACCGGCACCAGCGCCGGGGTGCCCATGATCGGATGCGACTGCGAAGTCTGCCGTTCCAACGATCCGCGTGATTGCCGCACCCGGCCCAGCGTGCTGGTGCGCTACGACGGCCGCAGCTACCTGATCGATGCCGCGCCCGAGCTGCGCCAACAGGCGATCGCTCACGACATCACCCGCCTCGACGGCGTGCTGTTCACGCACGCACATGCTGATCACGTGCTGGGCATCGACGATCTTCGCCGCTTCAACGCGGTGATGAAGGGGCCGCTGGACATCCACGCCGAGCAGAGCGTGCTCGATCGGCTGGGCGTGATGTTCCGCTACATCTTCGAGGCGCACAAGAACATCAACGACAGTTTTGTGGCCAACCTGATCGCCCACCCGCGGATGGTGGGTGAGCCGTTCGATCTGAGCGGCGGCACGTGGACGCCGCTGCGCCTGATGCACGGGCGGCTGCCCATCTTCGGCTATCGCATCGATCACGGACCTACCGGAACTTCCGGGGGCGGGGGCGCGATCGCCTATTGCACGGACGCTTCCAGCGTGCCACCGGAGACTTTCCCGCTGTTGGAGAATCTGGACGTGCTGGTGATCGATGCGTTGCGCTATCGCCATCACCCGACGCACATGACGGTGGATCAGGCGTTGGCGGTGATCGAGCAGGTCAAGCCCAGGCGAGCGTACCTGACGCACATCGCCCACGACATCCGCCACGCTGATCTTGAGCCGAAGCTGCCGGAGCACGTGTACCTGTCGTTCGACGGGTTAGTCGTGGGCTGCGGAGAATGAGCGATCGGTTTGGTCTATCCGCCTATCAACTGACGTAGCGCCACGCCGGGATCGGGCTGACGCATCAGGTGTTCACCCACCAGCACGCGGTGCACGTTGTGCTTGGCCAGCAGTTCGATGTCCTGGTGCGTGCGGATGCCCGACTCGCTGACCAGGATGTTGACGTTCTGCACGTGCGGGAGCAGGTCGATGGTGTGGTGCAGGTCGGTGGTCATCGTTTTGAGATTGCGGTTGTTGATGCCGAGCAACTGGTAGGTCGGGTGGGGGAAGCCCACATGGTCGTTGACCTGCACCAGGCTCTCCAGGTCGTGCACCTCGATCAGCGTGGTCAGCTTCAACTCGGTGGCCAGGATCAGCAGGTCGAGCATGCGCGGCTCGGTCAGGCATTCGGCGATCAGCAGGATGGCATCGGCCCCGGCGGCACGCGACTCATACACCTGGTAGGGGTCAATGATGAAATCTTTGCGCAACACGGGCAGGTTCACCGCCTGCTTGACGGCGGCCAGGTAGTCGAGCGAGCCCTGAAAATATTTTTCGTCGGTCAGGCAACTGATGGCGGCCGCCCCGTTGTCAGCATAGGCATGGGCGATGGCCACGGGGTCGAAGTCGGGGCGGATCAACCCGGCGGAGGGCGAGGCCCGCTTGATCTCAGCGATGACCCGCAGTTTGCCGTTGGGCCGGGTGAGGGCGGCAAAAAAGTTGCGCGGGGCGGGTGAATCAGAAGCCAGACGCTTCAGCTCCTCCAGCGGCTGCTGAGCCCGGCGCCGGGCCACCTCCTGCCGCTTGTCCGCCACGATCTGTTCCAGCACATTCGACATGACGCCATCCGCTTCCGCCGGGGGTCCGGGGGTAACTGATCCCGTGCAGGTTTAACGGATAACTACACGGCCGACGCGCGACCGTGGCACCCGACAACCGCCTTCTGGCCGACGCTTCATGCAACGGCCTTGCGTGATAGAATAGCAACCACCTCGCGGCAGGTCCGTGAGTGGGCATGTTCTGAGGGTGATTCGGATGAACCAGGGCTCCACATTTCAAACCATCACCGACTTGAAGGTTCGTCCCTACGAGCCGCAGGATCAGGTGGCGGTGGAGGTGCTATATCACGACGGGTTGCTGGCCGGTCAGATCGCACCCAACGACACGGGGGCGGACATCGACAACATCCAGGAGGCATATTTCTCCAACGAGCGCTGCCGCTTCTGGGTGGCCGAGGTGCGCGGGCAGGTGCTGGGCATGATCGGGGTGGCGGAGGACGAGCAGGACATCGCCGAAGTCCGCCGCCTGCGCGTCGCCAAGACCCATCAGCAGACCAACATCGGCCACGCCCTGCTGGAGACGGCCATCAACCACTGCCGCGATCATCGCTACCTGAAGGTCCGCCTGGACACGCGTTTCGAGCGCGGCGCGGTGCTGGACCTGTTCGACCGCAGCGGCTTCGAGCACACCCGCACCAAGAACGTGCATGGCAAAGAGCTGCTGGAGTTTTACGTGGACTTGTATCAGGATCCGCGGCCTAAAAGATAGGGTGAAAAAATGAATAGTGAATCGCGCCGCGTGGGCGCGGCGGCTAAACGTTTAGCCCCAGCGGCTACGCCGGGCGTTTCACTTCTCACTGCTCATATTCAAACCGCAGTTCACCACTTTCGCGCCCGCAGATCCGGCAGTAGTACGTGCGATCTTTCAGCGGTCGGCGATGGCGATGATGGACCCGGCCGCAGCCGGGGCAGGTGGCGCGGAAACTGCCGGCGGGCATGGCGGCGGTGCCGTTGGTGCGCTGGGGGCGGGCCCCGACCTTGGCGCACATGGCATGCCACTGGGGGCCGTGACCAGCCCGGCGGCCGGCCAGGGCGTGGGCGATCTCGTGCAGGATGGTGTCGCGCACCTCGTCGTGGCCGTTGGCGCTGACGAAGTAAACCGACAGCGCGATGTGGCGACGCCGGTAATCGCAATGGCCCAACTGCCGACGGGCCCGGCTGAACGCGAAGGTCCAGCCGCGCCGGGTCAGGCGATGCTCGGACATCAGTTGCCCAGCGAGTTGTTCGGCTTCATTCAGATCCATCGCCGTCGCTCATCGCTTCCAGTTGGGCCCAACGTTCATACAGCTTCTGCACCGCGGCGTGGGCGTCGGCCAGTTGATGACAGACCTCGCGGTGAGCGGCATGATCGGCAATCAGCACGGGATCGGCAGCTTTCTCGTGCAACTGCTGCACGCGATCTTCAGCAGCCAGGATCGCTTCCTCCATGCCGTCCAGTTCGCGCTGCAACTTGTAGGACAGTTTGCCGCAGCGCGGTTTGGATCGCTGCGGTGGCGGCGGCTGTTCGCTCTTCTCCGCGGGCTGTGATTTGCTGGTTTTGCCGGCCCGCTGGTCGGCCTGCCATTGTTCAAACGAGGCGTAATGCCGGGCCTCGCCCTCGCCGTCCAGGGCCAGCAGGTGGGTGGCCAATCGCCCCAGCAGGAAGCGATCGTGCGTCACCAGCACAATGGCCCCGGGGAAATCCAGCAGCGACTGCTCCAGCACTTCCAACGATGCGATGTCCAGGTCGTTGGTCGGCTCGTCGAGAATCAGCACGTCGGCCGGTTGCAGCATGAGGTTGGCGATCTGGATGCGGGCCTGTTCGCCGCCGGACAGGTCGCCGACGCTGTGATTGAACTTGGTCGGATCGAACAGGAACCGCCGGGCCCAGCCGGCCACGTGAATCGCCTTGCCCAGGTAGTGCACGGCATCGCCCACCGGGCACAAAGCTTGGCGCAGGGTCTGCGTGGGGTTAAGCGATTCGCGGTGCTGGGTGAATGTGACGATGCGCAACTCGGCGGCCGGCTTAACGGTGCCGGAGTCGGGGGTCAAATCGCCGCGCAGGATGCGCAGCAGCGTGGTCTTGCCCGAGCCGTTGGGCCCGAGCAAACCCAGGCACATGCCCGGCGACAGCATCAGGTCCAGCTTGGAAAACAGCAATTTGTCGCCCATGGACTTGCCGATGCGATGAGCGCCCAGCAGTTTGTTGGTCTGACGCTGCGTGGCCTGGAAGTCGATGGAAGTCGTGCGGGTGGGCGCGGTGTTGCGCTGGCGCAGTTCGCGCAGTTGATCGCGGCGCTGGGCGGCATCTTCGATCTGGGCCTTGTTGCGGGTGCGGCGAGCCTGGATGCCCTGCCGCAGCCAGGCGGTGTCGCGGCGAACCTTCCCGGCCAGCGCGGTCTGCTGGGCAGACTGGGCTTCGAGAAATTCTTCCTTGCGTCGAACGAATTCGGTGTAATTGCCCTTGACCTCGAACAATCCGCCCGGATAGGCATCCGAAAGTTCCAGCACGCGATTGCTGGTGTTTTCCAGGAACACGCGATCGTGCGTGATGACAACCACGGCCGAATCCGCCTCGCGCACGAATTGCTCCAGCCACAACACGCCCGGCATGTCCAGGTGATTGGTCGGCTCATCCAGCATCAACAGGTCCGGCTCCAAGGCCACCGCGGCGGCGATCGACAGCCGCTTGCGCCAGCCGCCGGAAAGCTCGCTCACATCAGTCTGCGTGTCGTCAAAACCCAGTTGCGAGAGGATCATCGCGGCCCGGGTCTGGGCATCGAGATGATGCGGCGAGTCGTGCGATTCCAGACGATCGAGCAGCACGGACAACGGCGTTGCACCCGGAAGGAATTGATCGGATTGGGGGACGTAAACGGCGTGCAGATCGCGGCGGCGGATCAGTTCGCCCTCGTCGGGCTGTTCAAGGCCGGCCAGGATTTTCAGGAGGGTGGACTTGCCCGCGCCGTTGGGGCCGATCATGCCCAGGCGATCGCCGTCGGCCAGGTTGAGCGACACGCCGGTGAACAGCGTGTGGGTGCCGAAGGTTTTGGCGAGATTGCGCGCGTTCAGGAGCGTGGCCATGACGGGGGCATGATACGCGCTGGATCAATCGGCGTCGCGCGGCTGGCGGAGATGTTCAGAGTATGGTGAGCCTGGGGAGTTCGGCCCTCACCCCGGCCCTCTCCCGGGGGGAGAGGGGGTTACATCAACTGTGTTCAGGCGGCCAGATCGTTGCGGTGCGAATCGTCGTCCTCGTCGCCTTCCCGGCTGGAGGGCGGGCGGCGATCCGGATCGGTCGGAGGCATGCGACGCAGGCGACGCAGCAGTTGCGAGTAGATTTTGTCGTCCACGTTGTCGTCGTCATCCTGACGGACGGGCGGCGGTGTGGGAGTTGACGGCGACTTGCGGCCGGTGCTGAGGGACGGGCCGTCGTCGAGCATGTCATGCGACTGGTTGAGCAGCGCATCAGCCCGGCGAAGCATGGACTCGATCTGCTGCTGCGACTGGTTGACCTTGCCCTCGAGCTGCTCGAAGCGCTGTTCGAGGTTGCGCAGGGCCTTGGTGAAGTTTTCGTCGATGCGGCCGATCCACTGGTCGTACTGCTGAAGCGACTTGGCCACGTCCTCGTTGACCTGATCGCGAAGCTGCTGCTCGTGGGTCTTGACCGCCTGCAGCAGTTGCCGCTGCTCATCGACGCGCGATTCGACGGCTTTGAAAAGCTGCATGCCGAGCTTGACCCGCTGCTCGGCCTGGTTCTGAATCTTGCGCAGGGCGTCAAGCTGCTGCTGCGGGGTCAGGGGCTTGCGGGGCAGGCCGATGAGCGGTTGGGAGGGTCGGGTCGGCGGCATGGCTCGCTCCAAGGGCAGAATAACCATGTTTGTATCGACGCAATCCGCCCCGCCGCTGCACAAAGCGGGCCTGATGGGTATCTTGCAGGCCATGAGACTGAGCCGATTATTGGACGTGCTGGAGGCTGCCGCCCCGGCGAGGCTGGCTGAATCGTGGGACAAGGTCGGTCTGCACACCGGCTCGCCGCGGCAGCAGATCAGGCGAGCGTTGCTGTGCATCGACCTGACCGGGCCGGTGTTGCGGGAGGCGGCCAGCAAGCGATGCGAACTGATCGTGGCCTATCACCCGCTCATCTTTCAGCCGGTGCAGCGCCTGACCGAGGGCACTTCTTCCGGGGGGGATCTGCTGCTGGAACTGGTGCGAAGGAAGATCGCGGCGTACAGCCCGCACACAGCCTTGGACGCCGTCACGGGCGGCATCACCGATTGGTTATGCCAGGGGCTGGGCAAGGGCCAGAGCAAGGTGATCGAACCAGCCAGTTGTGAGTCGCCGGGCTGCAAGATCGTGACATTCGTCCCGCAGGAGCAGGCGGTGCAGGTTCGCGATGCCATGTTCAGCGCCGGGGCGGGCGTGATCGGGGCCTACAGCCACTGCTCCTTCTCGCACCCGGGCATGGGCACATTCAAAGGCAGCATGGGCACCGACCCGTTCATCGGCACCCCCGGCCGACTGGAGCGCGTAGCGGAGCTGCGCCTGGAAATGGCCTGCCGCTCCCGGAAGTTGGCTGCGGCCCTGGCGGCATTGAAGTCCGCACATCCTTACGAGGAGCCGGCCATCGACGTGCTGCAACTGCAAGCGGTCAGCGAATCCAGGCAAGGTGCCGGGCGCATCCACACACTGGACCAGTCCGTCAGCGTCGCCACGCTCTCCCGCCGCATTCGGCAACTGTTGAAGGTCAAGCACCTGGAGGTCGCCGATGCCGGGCAGCGCATGCGGCGGATCGCGGTCTGTCCCGGAGCGGGCGGCTCGCTGCTGTCACCGTTGAGCGATGTCGATGCCCTGTTCACCGGGGAGATGCGGCATCACGATGTGCTCAGCGCCAAGCAACGCGGCATCAGTGTTTTTCTGGCCGGTCACACGCAGACGGAGCGGCCGTACCTGCCCACCTATCGCAACAAGCTGGCCAAAGCAACCGGCAGCGCAGTGCAGTGGATCGTCAGCCGGGCCGACGTGGCGCCCAGCGTGGTGGTGTGAACGTGAAAACAAACCGGCCGCCTTCACGGCCGGTTTGCGTGATGAATCTATCTCTGACTGCCTCGCGGATTACTCCGCCTTGGGCAGCGCCTCGGCGGCGTCCTTGGCGGCCTCTTCGGCCTTCTCGGCGCTTTCCTGCGCCGCTTCCCTGGATTCTTCAGCGGCGTTCTGGGCTTCGTCCCTCATTTCTTCAGCCGCGTTCTCCGCAGCCTCGGCCGCTTCCTCAGCCTGCTCCTGCACTGCCGGCGCGGGCGAGGACGATTCCTGCTTGCAGCCGGTCAGCGCCAGCGTCATGCTGAACGCGCCAATGGCCAACAACATCAACACAGTACGAAAACGAATGCCACTCATGAGTGTCTCCTTTCGACGCTCTGGCAACCGCGTCGCGGGCCTCCACCGGTGAAGCACCATCTGAACGACGGGGTTGATACGTGCATAAGCCTATCAATGCTGTTGTGATATTGCAATGTGAGAGATCAAAAATCACTTGAGCCGTTCAACGTGCCGGACCGCGCCGCTTGCGTGAACGGATCACGCGTTTGCCGGGCGCGCCGGGGCGAGGTTTGTCGGGGCGCGACGGGCGGCCGGTCTGCGGTTGGGCCTGAAGTTGGCGGATGCGATCGCGCAGATCAGCCGCTCTCTCGAACTCCAGCGCCTCGGCCGCTTCCAGCATCTGCTGCGTGAACTGGGCGATCAATTCAGCCGCATCGTATTCGCCCTCGTCGGCAGCCAGCGCTTCGCGGGCGGTGCGGCGGGCTTTCAACTCCAGCTCGATACCGCGGCGGATCGCCTTCTGCACCGTGCGCGGCGTGATGCCGTGCTCTTCATTGAACGCGATCTGCTTGGCGCGGCGGCGATTGGTCTCGTCGATCGCTTCCTGCATGGCGGGCGTAACGGTGTCGGCATAAAGCACGACAAACGCATTGACGTTGCGGGCGGCCCGGCCGATCTGCTGGATCAGACTGGTGGCGCTGCGCAGGAAGCCGGCCTTGTCCGCATCCAGAATCGCCACCACCGAAACTTCCGGCAAATCCAACCCTTCCCGCAGCAGGTTCACGCCCACCAGCACGTCAAACTGACCCTCACGCAGCTCACGCAGAATCCGCACCCGCTCCAGCGTGTCGATCTCGCTGTGCAGGTAACGGCAACTGATGTCCGCTTCGGACATGAAGGTCGCCAGGTCTTCCGCCAGGCGCTTGGTGAGGGTGGTGACCAGCGAGCGTTCGCCGCGGGCGGCTGTCTGTTTGACCAGCTCGATCAGATCACTGACCTGGCCGGCGGCACTGCGCACCTCGATGCGCGGATCGACCAGGCCAGTCGGGCGTATGATCTGTTCGACCACCTGGCCCTCGCACTTCTCCAATTCATAACTTCCGGGGGTTGCGGAGACAAACACCACCTGCGGCCAGAGTTTTTCAATTTCCTCGAAACGCAGCGGGCGATTGTCCAAGGCTGAGGGCAGACGGAAGCCATAGTCCACCAGCACCTGCTTGCGTGAGCGATCGCCGTGATACATGGCCCGCAACTGCGGCAGCGTGACGTGACTCTCGTCAATCATCAGCAACCACTCGTTGGCCGGCGACGCCTGAAAGTAATCCAGCAGGGTGTAGGGTTTACTTCCGGGGGCCCGGCCGTCGAGGTGGCGGGAGTAATTTTCGATGCCGGAGCAGTAGCCGACCTCCTGGATCATCTCCAGATCGTATTTGGTGCGGGCCAGTAATCGCTGGGCTTCCAGCAGTTTCGCTTCGCTGTTCAGCTCCATGACGCGCTGGTCGAGTTCGCTGCGGATCGAATCGACCGCTTGTTCGAGTTGCTGCTGGGGCATGACGTAGTGCACCGCCGGATAGATGAAGCACTGCTGCTCCTGGGCCAGCAACTCGCCGGTGAGCGGGTGAACGAATTGCAGGGATTCGATGGTGTCGCCGAACCACTCGATGCGCAGGGCGAACTCTTCCGCCGCGGGGTGCAACTCGACCACGTCGCCGCGCACGCGGAAACCGGAGCGTTCCAGCACCATGTCATTGCGCTTGTACTGCAGGTCGGACAGGCTGCGCAGCAGGTCCTGGCGATCGAACGTCTGGCCGACGTTGACGCTGATGATGGATTGCTTGTAGGCGTCCGGCGAGCCGAGACCGAAGATGCAGGAGACGCTGGCGACGACGATCACATCGGGGCGGCTGATGAGACTGGTCGTCGCTGCCAGGCGCAGGCGGTCGAGGTCATCGTTGCGCGAGGCGTCTTTTTCGATGTAGATGTCGCGCTGGGGAATGTAAGCTTCGGGCTGGTAGTAATCGTAGTAGCTGACGAAGTAGCTGACCGCGTTGTTGGGGAAAAGCTCCTTGAACTCCTCGTAGAGCTGGGCAGCCAGGGTTTTGTTGTGACTGATGACCAGCGTGGGCCGCGCGGCGCGGGCGATGACGTGGGCCATGGCGAAAGTCTTGCCCGTGCCGGTGGCGCCCAGCAGCGTCTGAAAAGGTCGGCCCGATTCCAGACCATCCAGCAACGCATCGATGGCCGCGGGCTGATCGCCCATCGGCTGATACTCGCTGACAAGCTGGAAGGGAGAATCGGACATGGCAGGATTGTAGCTCAAGATAAACAGGAACCGCAGAATATACTTTGCCACGGATGAACACGGATGGTTGGGATGTGGTTCTTATCCATGCCCATCCGTGTTCATCCGTGGCTAATTCCCCAACGCCATACAATGTGACCATGTCGGAGCCGCTGAGCATCGTGTGGTTCGGGCGCGATCTGCGGTTGGCGGATCATGAAGCGCTGAACGTGGCGGCCAAACGCGGGGCAGTGCTGCCGGTGTTCGTGCTCGCTCCGCAGGAACAGCTTGGCGGCGCCAGCAAGTGGTGGCTGCATCAGTCGCTGTCACAATTGGACAAGTCGCTGCGCAATCTGGGCGGGCGGTTGATTCTGCGCCGCGGCGACCCCCGGAAGGTGTTGGCTGCACTGATGTGCGAAAGCGGCGCGGATGCGGTGTTTTGGCAGCGGCGCTACGAGCCGGATGTTGCAGCCAAACAGGTGCGAATCAAGCGTGAACTGGGCGATGCAGCCGGTGATTTTGCCGGGTATCTGCTGCACGAACCGCAAGAGTTGCTGAACAAGCAAGGCAAACCGTACCAGGTGTTCACACCGTTCTGGCGCGCCTTCCGGGAGATGCCGGCCATTGGCAAGCCGTTGAATGTCCCGCGCGGGATCGAGTGGCCCAAGCACTGGCCGAAAAGTGACAAGCTCAGCGATCTGAATCTGATGCCCGCGATCCAGTGGTATGACGGGCTGGCGGAGCACTGGTCGCCGGGTGAAATCGGGGCGAAAAAGCTGCTTTCTGTTTTCGCCGAAAACAGACTGATTGGATATGCCCGAGGGCGAGATTTTCCGGGGGTCGATGGGACTTCGCGTCTGTCACCACACCTGCACTTCGGGGAGATTTCGCCACGGCAGGTCTGGTGTGCGGTGAATCGTTTCAAATTCGCTGAGCCGTTCCTGCGCCAGCTTGCGTGGCGCGAGTTTGCCTATCACGTGCTGTACCATTTCCCGCACACCCCCGCCCCCGGAAAGGGAAGGGCACTCAAGCCGCAGTATGATCGCTTCCCGTGGCGAAACGATGATAAAGCCCTGCGTGCCTGGCAACGTGGACGCACCGGCTATCCGATTGTCGATGCGGGCATGCGACAACTATGGCGCACCGGCTGGATGCACAACCGCGTGCGCATGATCGTGGCGTCGTTCATGGTCAAGGACCTGCTGATCGACTGGCGGGTGGGCGCTGCATGGTTCATGGACACGCTGGTGGATGCGGACCTGGCGAACAACACGATGGGCTGGCAGTGGGCGGCCGGTTGCGGCGCGGATGCAGCCCCGTTCTTTCGCATCTTCAATCCGGTGCTGCAGGGCAGGAAGTTTGATCCGGAGGGCAAGTACGTTCGCCAATGGGTCAATGAATTGCGCGGCGCTGCGGACAAAACCATTCACGAACCATATGGCGAACCAATCGTGGACCATGCGATTGCGCGCGATCGCGCCTTGGCGGCTTTGCAGAAGATCAAACGTTGAACTTGTCGCGGCGCCGCAGGCCGTGCAATGGTATCGCCCCACCACACATGCACAACAGGACCAGTGGCACCACGCCCGCCAGCATGCCATAGACTTCGTCGCCCATGGCGCCGGCCAGTGACAGGCCGATGAGGCCGCAGGCGGGGCCGAGGGCGAAGCCCGCGCCGATGAGCGCTTCGTGTCCGCCGCCCGCTTCCACGGCCGCATTCTTGAACGCCAGGGCGTAGTAGAGGGCCGCGTAGTAAACCAGTCCGCCGACCAGGCCGAACAGCAGTTCACCGGCGATGACCCACTGCAGACTGGGCCCGAACAGCACCATGAGGAAACCGGCCGGCATCAGCGCCACGGCCGCCAGCAGCGGTGAGGCGCGGCCATACCAGGCGGTCATGGCGCCGAGACTGATAAACGCCAGCACGCGCGTCCAGTCCATCAGCGAGGCGATGGGCGTGGCGATCTGCGTGCTCAGGTCAAGCCTCGTGGTCAGGATGTAGGGCAGCATCGGGGCCAGCAGGAACAGCAGTGCGTAGTTGCTGAGCATCGACCAGCGGCCGGCGATCATCAGGGCCCGGTAGCGCTGCCGCCGCGAGGGGTCGGGCAGTTCGGGATGATCGGGCGGCGCGTGCATCGGTCGTGCGGGCAAGCGTGCGAACATCACGATCATCACTGCGAACAGCAGCATGGCCACCGCGAACAGTGAGGCCGGCCACGGCGAAGCGATCAACGGTCCGCTGATGGCCAGGGCGATCGGCACCGCGGACGACCATGCGATGCAGAACCGCCCCACCACCTTGAACATCTGCTTCGACACGAGCCCGGCCGTGGTGTAACTCTCGATAATCGGCCACATGCAACCGTTGAACACACCAGACACGGGAAACACAATCCACACTACCCCCGGAATCGGCCGCCACGTCAGAAGCACCATCAGACCAGTCAGCACCGTGGTCAACCAAAGCAATGTTCTGCGCTCACCGAACCGCCCGGCGGCCGCGTGACTGAGCAAAGCGCCGATGGCATAAGCGACGCCGTGGCTCAATCCGAGCCAGAGATTGGCGAAGCGACTGAAGCCGAGTTGGTCATCGGTGAAGAAGTACAGCCCGCGCTCCAGAAAGATCACGGCAATGCTGCCGAGGAAGGTGGCGACCAGCAACAGGCGACGGGAAGCGGAATTCATGGCAAATGGCAGATGGCAAATGGCAGATGTGAACACAGAAGCCAATCCGGCCGGCTATTACTCCATCTGCCATCTGCCATCTGCCTTTTGCCATCCATCTAAATCACCTTTCTCGTCATGCCGCGTTTGATGGCCTTGTCGGCTTCGCGTTTCTTGATGTCCTGTCGTTTGTCGTAAAGTTTTTTGCCGACGCCGATGCCGATCTCCAGCTTGATCAGGCCGTGCTGGAAGTAGAGCGCCAGGGGCACGAGGGTGACGCCCTTGGCGGTGGTGTGGCCGAACAGTTTTTCGATCTGGCGCTTGTGGGCGAGCAGCTTGCGGGGGCGTTTGGGCTGATGCTGGGATTCAGGCGGGGCCTGGGGATAGTGGGCGATGTCCACGTCGTGCAGATACAGCTCCATCTTCCGGGTGTCAACCAGGGCGTATCCCTCCGCCAGCGAGACCTGGCCCAGGCGGATGCTCTTGACCTCGGTGCCGAGCAACTGGATGCCGACCTCGAGTTTTTCGCTGATGTGGTAATCGCGCAAAGCCCGGCGGTTGGCGATGCGCGGGGACATATCCTTTTTCGACTTGTTCGAGTCGGTTCGGGCCATGACGGACGTGGCATTGTATCGGCCGATCAATGACAACGCCCCGCGGGGTTTCCACGGGGCGTCGCCAGGTTTGTTCCCGTTCGGGCTTTTACCCTTCCGGGGGAGCGAGGGTGACGGGGCTCGAACCCGCAACCTTCGGATCGACAGTCCGATGCTCTAACCAATTGAGCTACACCCCCGAAGGTTCGCAGACGGGCAATGTTAATGCCCGGTTGTCGGCAATGTCAAGTAGCCGCCCCGCGGCACCAAAGATCCAAAGATGGCCTCTCAGCCGGTCAACTCGCGGCGCAGACGGGTGATCTCCGCGTCGATTGACTCGGCGTCAGCGGCGGTTTCCTCCAGCACCAGATGGGTCAGCGCCACCGCCGATTCCACTTCATCGACGACCGTGGTGTCCGCGCCGTCACGGCGAGCTGAGGCGCAGTCGCGCAAGTAGCGCGTGCGCACCAGGAGCTTGATCGAGGGGTTGAGTTTTTTGGCCGCCGAGATCAACATCTGCTGATCGGCAGACTGCGGCGTGCTGAGCACCAGGTGAGTGGCTCTGGCGGCGCCGGCCTTCTCCAGCAGTTCGCCGCGCGTGGCGTCGCCGTAGATCGCAGCGCGGCCCTGGGCCTGAAGGTCCGAGACCGTGTCCATGTTCAGGTCAATCACGACGGTTTCCAACCCCGCCTGGCGCAGCAGGCGATCGACCTGACGACCGACCGGCCCGTAGCCGACCACAATCGCCAGTCGCTCCAGAGCCGCGATACGTTGAGCCACCGGAGCATTGACCTGTCGCGCCTTGAGCTGTGACCGGCGGTTGAGCATTTCCCAGAGTCTGGGCCGGCTGCGCAGAGCGTTCTCAATCGGATTGATCAGCCGGAACAACAGGGGGTTGAGTGAAATGGAGGCCAGGGCGCAGGCGACCAGCAGGTGTCGGCCCGCCTCGGGCAGGAGCTGATGTTTGTACGCCAGATCACCCAGGATGAATGAGAACTCGCCGATCTGTGCCAGGGCGATGGCGACGGTCAGGGCGGTGTGCATGGGGAAGCCCAGGATGCACACGATGGCAATCGCCGCCAACGGCTTGACAATCATGACAATGCTCAGGCCGGCCACAATAAGGCCCGGTTGCTCCAGGATGAACTTCGGGTCGAACAACATGCCGACCGCGACGAAGAACAACACGGCAAAGGCGTCGCGCATGGGAAGAGCGTCGATGCCAGCCTGATGACTGACCGGTGACTGCGCGACCACCATGCCCGCCAGAAACGCGCCCAGGGCCACCGATGCCCCGAACACGACCGAGGCCCCGGTGGCCACGGCGATTGAGAACACCAGCACTGTGAGCGTGAACAGTTCGCGCGACCGCAGCTTGGCGACCTGCACCAGCAACCACGGGGCGATCTTTGACCCGACGAAATAGAGCAGGGCCACGAAGATCGCCAGTTTGATCATGGCGATGCCCAGCGAGCCCAACCAGTGACTCGCAGCCGGGGCTTGTGCTGCCGCGCCGTCACCCACGCCAGACGAGGACACGCCACCCGCCATCGCCGGCAAGATCACCAGGATGATGACCGTGAAGATGTCTTCGACGATCAGCCAACCCACCGAGGCGTGACCGGCCGGCGTATTGAGCTGAAGATTGTCGATCAACATGCGGATGAGCACGACCGTGCTGGCCACAGCCATCGCCATACCCAGCACCAGACCGTGGCTGAGTGGCCAGCCCATCATCTTGAAAATCACCGCCCCGGCGATCGTCGCGGTCAGGCTCTGCGCCACGGCGCCCGGCACCGCGATCGATCGCACCGCCAGCAGATCCTTCAAATGGAAGTGCAACCCGACGCCGAACATCAGCAGGATCACACCCAGTTCCGCCAACTGCGGGGCCAGGGTGACATCGGCGACAATGCCCGGCGTGTACGGCCCGATCAGTATCCCCGCCAACAGATAACCCACGATCGGCGATAGACCGATCCTCTGCGTAATCAACCCCAGTGCCCACGCCGCAGTGAAGCCTGCGGCGAGTGTGGTCAGGAGTGGAAAGTGGTGCATCGGCGATGCTTTCGCTGAGTGTGCAACATGGTAGCCCGGCCCTTCATCGACAACTCGACCTCAATGCCTTCGCTTAACTCATGCCGCCTCGTCAATCGGTTCTTCACGCGCTTCAGTTCCCGATGACCCAGCCGTCATGTTGGTTTGGCTCTAACATAGCTTGATTCGCGGCTGACGTCTCTCCATTCGATGCGACGGCCCGTTGCTCAAACCCGCCACCGCTACCGACGGTTTGATATACTCTTGCTCCCCCCCTACCGCTTTCCTGATCAAGATTTGGAGTGTTACCCATGCCTTTCACCATTGAATTGATCCACGGCCGCCAGGTGCTCGATTCCCGCGGCAATCCGACCGTCGAGGTCGAGGTCCACCTCTCCGGCGGATCGGTCGGCCGAGCCATTGTGCCCTCCGGGGCATCGACCGGCGAAAACGAAGCGGTCGAGCTGCGCGACGGCGACCCCCGGAAGTATTTGGGCAAAAGCGTTGAACAAGCGGTCGGTCACGTCAACGATGACCTGGCCCCCGAGTTGATCGGCTATGACGCCCGGGACCAGGAAGGCATCGACGCCCGCATGATCGAACTCGACGGCACGCCCACCAAAGGCAAGATGGGCGCCAACGCCATCCTCGGCATCTCCATGGCGGTGGCTCAGGCGGCGGCGGACGGCTCGGGCATGCCGCTGTATCGCTACCTCGGCGGCACCGGGGCCAAGATCCTGCCCGTGCCCATGATGAACATCCTCAACGGCGGCAAGCATGCCGACAACACCGTGGACTTCCAGGAATTTATGATCCAGCCCTGGGGCTTCGACAACTTCAACGAAGCGCTGCGGGCGGGTGTGGAGATTTATCACGCACTCAAGGGCGTGCTCAAGAAGCAAGGCCTGTCATCGGCCGTTGGCGACGAGGGCGGTTTCGCTCCCAACCTCAAGGCCAATGAGGACGCTCTGAAAGTGATCGAAGAGGCAGTGGGAAAGGCCGGCTACAAGTTCGGCGAACAGGTGTTCGTCGCCCTCGACCCCGCCACCAGTGAGTTGTGGAACGAGGCTGAAAAACTCGGCAAGAAGGGCTACTGCTTCTTCAAGAGCGACCCCCGGAATGTCCTTTCGAGCGATGACATGATCGCCATCTGGAAGGAATGGATTGAAAAGTACCCGATCCGCTCGCTGGAAGACGGCCTGGCGGAAAACGACTGGGAAGGTTGGGCCAAGCTCACCACCGCACTCGGCGACAAGGTGCAACTGGTGGGCGACGACCTGCTGGTGACCAACAAGAAGTTTCTGCAGAAAGCGATCGACCAGGGCTGTTGCAACTCCATCCTGGTCAAGGTTAACCAGATCGGCTCACTCTCCGAAACCTTCGACACCGTGAACCTGGCCATGCGCAATGGCTACAGTGCCGTGCTCAGCCACCGCTCCGGCGAAACCGAGGACGCCACCATCGCTGACATCGCCGTGGCCACCAACTGCGGCCAGATCAAGACCGGCGCTCCCTGCCGCAGCGATCGCAACGCCAAGTACAATCAGCTCATCCGCATCGCTGAAGAGTTGGGCGATCAGGCGATCTACGGCTCGGTGACGTGGAACAAAGGGTAACACCTGAACGATGACGCATCAAGGCTGTCGGTTGAACGTTTCAGCCGGTGGCCTTGATGGCGGCGTCGGCACTGGGTGATTTCTGCTCGAAATCACCGCGCAGGTATTTCAGGGCATAACGTTCCACGTTGATCTCGTGCGCGGTGCGGTATCCCAGACGTCGCAACAACGGTAGTGGCGGGCACCAGCCTTGCAGCGCGTGTTGCAGCAGGAACCCTGTCACTGCCAGCGGCAACACCACCCAGCGACGATCGACCACACCAGCCAGGAGGCTGCCGGTCAACGCTAGCGAAGCGGCATTGGCTTCCAACATGCGTTCAATATCCCACTCGTGATCAAGTTCTTTGAGTCGATCCGCGATTCTCTCGGTGTTTTGGGAATAGTAATGCACGCGGTGAACGGTTCGATCGTAAATCGCCTGGTTGACTTCGTCGGCTGTATGCTCAGGGACACGTTTGTTTGTGGCAGGCAGCATGAGTATATCTCCATAAGTATCGCCCCATGTATCTTTGGCATCAAGATGCACAGGGGCAAGGGAAACCCCGGAAATAAAGCTTGACAGGCAGAATCAACTGATTACAAGCATGCCTCGGATCGGGTGCAATGCTGATCCGACTGCTGGATTGACGGCAAGTGAGGATATGTGACACCTCGTAATGACGATCGCCCATTACACCGGGGCCTGCATGCCGCGCGGCAGATCGCGCCGGCGGGAGCGGTGCTGTTGACGGTGGCGGTGTCGATTCTGCTGGGTTACACCTATGTGACGCCGGTGACGCATGCCCTTGATGCTCTGGCCCAGGTCAAGCTGAGCTTCGGGCTGCTGTTTGTGGTGATCTCGACCGTGATCTTCGGTGCGATCATTCCGGTGGTCGCTCAGCAATCGATGTCCGCCACGCGCACGGTCAGGGCATGGCGGAAAATGCCATACCTGCTGGTGTTCTGGGCGATCAAGGGCATCGAGGTGGATCTGCTGTATCGCGGCCAGGCATGGCTGATCGGCGACAACGCACAACTGATGACCATTGTGATCAAGGTGATGATCGATCAGTTCGTTTACTGCCCGGTCTGGGCCCTGCCGACGGTGGTGCTGTATTACACCTGGCTCGAAGGCGGGTGCAGTTTCGGGCGGTTGAGACAGATGATGGGCAAAGGCTGGTATGCGCGGCTGATCTTGCCGGTGCTGATCACCAACTGGTTCGTGTGGGTGCCGGCCGTGGTGGTGATCTATTGTCTGAAGCTGCCGCTGCAACTACCGATCCAGAACATCATCCTGTGCCTGTGGGCGATCCTGCTGCTGGTGCTGGTGCGTCAGCCGGTGACGCGGCCGAGCGAAGTGATGGAGTAAATGTGCAGCCGGTCTGCAGGCCTGCGAAATGGACGCGGTTTATTTCTGGCTGCGCCGAGTTTTTCGCATATCATCTATTCCATGACCGGGCCCTCTCCAGTCCCTGAATCTTCTGCCGCCGAATCGCCGCCCGTTCCGCAGACGCGCCTCGTCCCGCCCACATCGCCGGTCGCTTCCGCCCGCGCTCAACAGAAGCTGGTCTGGCCCAACGTCATCGGCATCGTCTGCATCATCTTCGCCACCGGCGGCATCGGAACCGGGCTGTGGGGACTGCTCGCCCCGTTCATCATGAAAGGCATAATGCTCGGCGACCAGCGGGCAGTGATGCAGCGCCACCCGCACCTTAACCTGCTGCTGGCGGCCCTGGCTTTGCTGCTGGGGGCCCTGCTGTTGATCGGCGGCATTGCCCTGTTGCAGCGATGCCGCTGGAGCGCGCGGGTGCTGATGGGATGGAGCATGCTCAAGATCGTGCTCGGCGTCATCAACCTGTTCGTGCAGTTGATGATCCAGCAGGAAATGTGGCAGGCGATCAACACCCCCGGAAGTGGCACGATCCACGGACCGGCCGTCAGCGTGCAGAGCAGCATGATCATCGTGAGCGTGGCTCTGGGCCTGGTGTGGGTCTGCGCTCTGCCGGCGTTTCTGCTGATCTGGTTCATTCGCCCGCGAATCAGGCGCGACATGACGGCGCACTTTCACGGCAATCACCCGAGCATTACCGCGGGGAACGCTGCAACATGAATTGCAAGACCTGCGGCTACCGCCTGTGGAACCTGACCTCGCGTACCTGTCCCGAGTGCGGCTCGCCTTTTGCGCCCAGTGAGTTCGAGTTCAGCCCCAACGAGGTGCAGTTCTGCTGCCCACAGTGTGAGCAGGTTTACTACGGCACGTCACCCGTCGGTCACCTGGAGCCGCGCGAGTTTGATTGCGTGACCTGCGGCCGACACGTGGACATGGACGAAATGATCCTGCGGCCGGCGGACTGGTCGCGCGAAGAGATGACCTCAGCCCAGGTCAATCGCTGGCTGGAGCGGCGGAAGCGCGGGCGGTTCAAGTCGTTTTTCGTCACGCTGGGCTGGGGCATGGCCCGGCCGGGCGAACTGTTGCGCATCACGCCGCACGACAGTTCCATGGGCCACGCCTGGTGGTATCTGCTGCTATCACTGCTACTGTTCACCATGACCTGCTGGCTGCCGGCGGTGGTGTGGTTTGCGTTGATGTTCGCGGTGATCGCGCCCATGAGCAGCGGCGGCGCGGGACTCGGCGGCGCGATGGTGGGCGTGTTCACTTTTGCCGGGTTTCTGCTGATAATCCCAGCGGTGCTGGTGGTGTTCACGTTGCTCTGGGGCGGATTGGCGCACCTGCTGATGTTCAAGCCGACCACGCGCATCCGCCGCACCTATCAGGCGATCTGCTACACCGTCGGGCCCATGTGCCTGATGGCTATACCCTGCGTCGGGTTTTATATGATCCCCGTAGGCGGGGCCTGGTGGACGATCTGCGCCATTCTCGCACTGCGCCAGGCCCAGGAAATCCGCAGCCTGCGGGCCACGATTGCCGTGGGCACTCTGCCGCTGCTGACCTTCGCGGGCATCGTAGCCCTGATCGTGCTCTTGATCGTGCAGGCCACCCGCATCACCGGCAATCAGCAGATCGTCATGCTCGGCTACGCGCTGCAATCGTACGCCACCACGTCCACCAACGCATCAACCGGCCAAGGCCCCGCACACATGCTCGAACTGGTCAACCAGCCCAACACCGGTTTCATCAACACCACCCAGTTCATCGACTGGCAAACCTACACCACCAGCTCGAAGGTGCAACTGTCGCCCAACCTCACGCTTGAGCAGTTCGAGCTCGCTCCAGTCGCGCAGCAGCAGACGATGCTCCAAGCCCTGGTGCAGGCCCAGCCGGCCAACGTCGTGGCCCATCGCATCGGCGACTACGTGTTCACCTATCACGGCATCGACCTGAACAATGCCGACCCCGGCCTGTGGCTGATCGTGTACCACCCCGATCCGGTGGTCAATCCATCGCCTGATCCCAACGACGACTGCACCGTCGTGCAGGCTGACATGAGCAACACCGTCTTCTCCTTCAGTCGGCTGAGCAGCGAATTGGCCCAGCAGAACAAACTGCGCGGCACGTTGAACCTGCCGCCGCTGCCCGACCCGGCCATGGTCGCTGACTATCCCCCCGCCACCCCCGGAAGTTTCACCGCCCCCGCAAGTACCCCGGTCCCTGCCGGCAGCACGGCTCCTGCACCTGGGGCTGCTCCTTCGACTGCAAGTCCCTCCAACGGCGTCAATACCCTGCCCGCCCAAGCCGTGCCATGACCCCGTAGCCGCGAGCCTTCACAGCGATGGGACACGGCGCTAGACACGCAGTGCCAGGATCGCCACGATCGCCAGCATGAACAGACCCACCACGCCCACCACCGCCGGCTCCCACCACTGCGGGCGCAGGCGTCGGTGCAGCCACAACAAACCTGACAGTGTCAGCAGCACGGGCAGCAGGGTGATGCCCAGAACAATCCACTTGCTGCGCGGTCGATAGACCGACATGACGTGCGTCGGATGGGCGGTGACGTGCGGACCGTTCATGAATCCCGCCTGCATGCCGGCTGCCACTTCGCGAGCTGCGGCAATCACCACGTCGGCCGAAGCCAGCGTCTGAGCATCCTGTGGATTCTGTACGCTGACGCCGCATTGATTCATCCACGCCACGATCGCGGTCGGATTCATGCCATGGACCGCACCGGCGCTTGTCTGGTATTCATCCCGGGCCACCTCCCAGGTCATCACAGGGACATTACCCTGACCCTGCACCGACATTTCCACCACATCCGGGCCTGACTGCTTCGCCTCGATGGTCGTGTTCCAGTATGGCGCCTGCACGAAAATCATGCGGTGGCTCGCCCGCTGGTACATCACCGAAGAGATGGCCAGGCTCATGAAATACACCGTCACCACAGCCATGACAATCAGCCACAACACAGAGACACCCAGGAACGCGCCGCGCGGTCGGCTACTTCCGGGGGTGACGATGCCCACCTCGCGCAGGTCTGCGCCGCACTCGGGGCATTGCAGGGCGGCGATTCCCCGCACGCTGTAGCCGCACTGGCCGCAGCGCCCGCCGTCACGCGGGTCGGCTGGTCTGCTTCGCAACAGTTTCACCACCACGATCACCAGCGCCACCGGCAGCGCCAGCACGATCAGCAGCAGAAGCAGTCCCAGAATGCTGACGCTCATGGATTCCTTCCGTCATGATCCGCCGCGATGCGCGGCTGCGCGTTCACATTCAGACGTTGCCGCCACGAGTTGGTTTCACGAAAACCGGTCCAGAGCATACCGCGCTGCGGCTGATTGTGGCCTGTAAAAAGACCAGACCCGCGTTGCCGCGGGTCGTGGCCGGGTGTGGGGTCAGGAATGTGTGCGATCCGTCAGTGATCAATCGTAACGCCGCAGCAGCACCGCACTGCCGAGGATCAGCAGGGCAAGGCTGGCCGGCTCCGGCGTGATCACGAAGGCCAGGTCGAGCGATTGACCGGTGAAAGGATTACGCAGTTCCTCCCATTGTGAAGCACCGGGAATTGTCTCCGGCAGGGGGATCAGATCGACCGGCATGCCCATGACGGGACCCACGTCGATGAAAGCCGCGTCGTCATTGAAGTGGTCTATCGACGTCTTCCAGCCGAAGCGATTGATGCCCTCCTGGGCCTCGAGCAGGTCCTGGGTGTTGATGATGCCATCGTTGTTGGGATCAACGTTGGCGACCGCCAGCCAGTAAATGTTGCCCGCTTGCTGAGTCAGGGCCAGGGCTTCATCGATGTAGAAGTTGTACTGCCAGACTTGCGTATCGGTGCCGATGATCTGATGAATGTTGGGATCGAAGAACTGCTCGGATGCATTGTCATAGAGACGGGCGCTGTACTCACCGGGCTTGAACTGCTGCCGCCAGAGCAACTCGCCCGGCATGCTCCAGGGCGCGATTGTTCCGGCGGGGATGTCGCTGTAGATAGCCAGGATGAAGGTGCCGTGCATCGGAACCGGCGGCATCTGGTCCTGAAGCCAAGAGCCCCAGATGTGCACGTCGGTGATAGGGCCGGTTTGCGTGCATTGGAAGTCATCCGCGAGATACTTCACGTCGGGGGAGCCGGGGCCAATGCCCTGGAATGCCAGACTGGCCAGCACATCCATGCCAGTGGGGCCGAGGTCGGGCAACTGCGGGTAATGCATCTTGAAAGGATCGCCCGGATTCCAGTCAGCCTGGGCCGACATGGCCAACACGGTCAAGAACGCGCACGCAAGTGAAAGACCAACGCATTGAACTGTGAAACGTGTCATGATGATTCTCCCAGTTATGATGGCCGATGGATCGAAACCAGTACCACTTGCGGTCAAGACTTGATGGATGATGTGCGTATCTGATCAGGCACCTCCTTTCCGGATGCCGTTTACCAGTGAATGGCCTGGCAAACATCACAGCATGACTCAACGACGGCGGCGCAACATCGCTGCGCCGCTCAGTGCCAGCAGAACCAGCGAGGATGGTTCCGGTGTGATCACGAAGGCCAGGTCGAGTGATTCGCCGGTGATCGGATCGTGCAGATCTTTCCAGAGCGGACCAGAGGCGCCCCAGTTGTCGCCGAGGATCTGAAGGTCTGCGAGGTTGACCAGCCCATCGCCGGTGAAATCGCCCTGGGCCCAAGCTGCGCCTCCAGCCATCCAGTTGTCGCCGAGGATCTGCAGGTCAGCGAGGTTGACCACGCCATCACCGTTGGCGTCGCCTGGAAGTTTCACAGCTACAACCGCGTCGTCGTTGAAGTGATCCTGGCTGGTTTTCCAGCCGACGTTGACGCCTGATGTCGCCAGCGACAATGACAGATCAAGCCAGTAGATCGTTCCCTGCTGCTGCACGAATGCATCGGGAATGTTGGTGATGTTGACCTGCCAGTAAAGTAAATGGTCGGGGTGGGCGAAATCGCCACTGACCGGGTCATACCAGCCTTGCTGGCCGGTGAAGGGACCGGCGATGGTGAATAGGTTGGGATTGAAATCGTACTCCCACAGCAGGTCGCCGGGATGGCTGTAGGTATTGACCGGATCGGCGGGGACATCGCTGTGAATGGAGGCGTGAATCGAATTGATCAAGCCGGGATCAGCCTGGTCGCCGCGGAACGATATCCAGAAGTGGATGTCCGATACCGGCCCGGTTTCCGAGCATCGCCAGTCGTCGGCCAGCACCGCGGGCGCCGTGAAGTTTACGTCCCACCCGTTGGGATCGGGCAGTTGCGGGTAGTGCATTTTGTAGGGATCGCCCACGATCCAGTCAGCCCGGGCCTGGGGCGCCAGCAGGATGGATAGCACGCACAACAAGAGGATGCCACCCGCATATCGAATCTTGAAATAAGACATAGGGCTGCTCCTTTCTCCTTGGGGTCGAGCACTCGTGTCTGAAGCTGACAGCATCAGGAATGCTTAGCGGCGTGTGCAGGAGCGGCTGGGCGGGAGGAGAGAGGCCCGCCCAGCCGGTTGGTTGGTGCATCGCTCATGCGTAACCGTTATCCACGACGTTTCAGCAGTATCACACCGCCCAGTGCCAGCAGGGCCAGACTGGCCGGCTCGGGCGTGGTGATCACGAAGGCCAGGTCCAACGACTCGCCGGTGAAGGGATGGATCAGTTCATGCCAGGCGAGCGGATCGGTGGGCACGCCGGTCGGGGTGCCGCTGCCGAACCAATCGTAATCCACCCACACGGCATCATCGTTGAACTTGTCGCGCGAGGTCTTCCAGCCGTAGGCCCACGGCGCATACTGGGCCATGAGCGACATGTCCAACAGATCGACGACGCCGTCGCCGTTCACATCCGCGCTGAGAGCGACGCCCAGCCAGTAGATTTTTCCTGCTTCCTGCACGAAGGCTTCCGACGGGTCAATGAAGAAGTTGTACTGCCAGGCTGCAGTATCCGCTCCGATGATCTGGTTCTGATTGGGATCGAAGAACTCCTCGGTGGCGGGGGCATAGAGGCGTTCCCTGGCTATCATGGTGGTGGACCACAGCAGATCGCCCGGGTGGCTGTATGGGCCGCCGGGCACAGCCGGGACGTCGGAATAGATGGCCAGTTGAAAGTTCTTGCCGATGACCCCGGCCGCACCGAATTGAGGATTCACGTCATTGAGCCAGGACCCCCAGACGTGGATGTCCGTGATCGGCCCGGTTTCGGTGCACAGGAAATCGTCAGCCAGGAACTTGCTGTACAACGGTTGCGTGGGCCCCGCCAGATACGGGCCGTCCAGCACGTCCAGCCCCGTCTGCAGATCGGGCAACTGCGGATAGTGCATCTTGTATGAATCACCCGGATTCCAATCAGCCAGGGCTGTGGTCGCCAGCAGGCTCGACAACACACACGCGAACACGCAGGTGAACAAGTGATGAATATGGCGAGACATGATTTGCTCCTTTGATGACAGGACTGGTGAAAACCAACGGGATTCCCAGGACAATTGCTCATGTTGAGCGGTGCGGTCGGTCCATGGACACCTCCCTATCTCCCGGGTGTACGGGGACAAGACATTTCTTGTCACGGCGGACGAGCCAGTGGCGAATCGCGTGCCGAGGCGAATGCGTCAGCGGACGAGGTCAGACGCCCGGGCCGGCCGCGACAGCCTTGCAGATGCCTGGCCATCAGCACGCCCAGATGCTCTGACAGGTCAGGCATACTGGCCGGATAGCACAGGTGTGCATCGGCGCCGAGGCGCTGGGCGTGGGCAGCCAGTTCCTGGAGGTCAGGAGGTCCCGTGGTGAACAGGAAGCGCGTGGCCCACAGGCGTCGAACCCGCTGCAGCAGCGAGCCGGGACCCAGTCCCACCTTCACCGACATCATCACGCCGTCAAAGACCTCGCGCCGCAGCCAGTGCATGGCTTCGTCCACCGTCATGGCGGTGCGAACCGTCATCCCGAACTCCGCCAGGCATTGTGCCAGTTGGCGCAAGCGATGCGGTTCGCTCTCGACGACCAGGACTTTCAGATTCGGCTGGGCAATCATGGGCGTGTTTCCCTGCTCCTGATGCGACGAAGTTTGACCGGGCCCCGACATGGCCATTCATCCATCCTGTGATGAATCACGATTGACTGACTTGACCGTGTTCAGCCCCACGTCGGCCGATGCAGCGCAGGGGGCGTGGCGTGACGGCCGACGATGGGGCGCATACGGATTCAGGCTGCGATATGGCCGCGAGACGTCCATGTGGCGGCCGATGCAGGCGCCACCTGACGACGACGAGGTGATGCGATCGGTCCTCCAGCCACGGCGCGGCGATCCAACTCGCGATCGATCGCTCGAGCCACCAGGTGATCGCCGTAGATTCGCAGCAGCAGCAATTGTTCAGGCCTCATATGTCGCAACTGAACGTGCATCGTTGAACTGCCTTTCCACCCCGGTGTTGATAAGGGCACGTATGAGAACCCGGCCGTGGGAGCTTCGGGTCCGGATGCCATCACGGTTTTCCGGGTTCTCGTACGCGCCGGTTCAAGACCACTCACTCTCACCTGATGCAGCGCGCGTGCCAAATCAGGCGACTGATCGCAATCGGTCACAGGTGCTGCCCGGCAAAGCAATTAGGATCAGCCATGGATGACCGCATGCATGCGCCGCATTCGCCGCGTCGGGTCATAACGTCCCGCGCTGCCGCGGCTGATCATGGCTAAGAGAATTTCCATCATGCACTTATGCCCTGTGTGACATAAGCGGCCCCTTGTCCCGCCCCGCCGGTCTGCAATCCCCTTCGCATCGCGCCGCCGCGAGGAATTTTCATCATTTCGCTGTCCACCGCCTCTCGCTCCTTGTGGCTGTGATTGCTCCTGTTGAAATGTAATAACCGCCGCGCATGGGCAAACGGCGAAGCATGCTGAGGCGTGGGTGTTGCGGTGAGTGGATGTGGTACGGGGATGGAGCGTCGAGAGGTCAGTGGCTTATCTTGTAGTGGTTCATCATCCGCCACAAGCGTTTGCGGTTGATGCCGAGCATGCGGGCGGCCTCCACGCGCACGCCGCCGCTTTTGGCCAGGGCGTCGTGAATGTGCTGCGAGACCATGTCGTCCAGCGTCGCAAACTGTTCGACGCGGGCGCCTTCCATCAGGTAATCGCGCAGGTCGGCCGGCTCGATGACCTGTCCGCGGCCGAGCACGCAGGCCCGCTGCATCACGTTGCCCAGTTCGCGCACGTTGCCCGGCCAATCGTATTCCATCAGCATGTGTTCGGCCTGCGGCGAAATCGACTTGACGGGCATGTCGAGCAATCGCGCGACCTGATGCAGCATTCCCGCAGCCAGAAGCGGAATGTCCTCCCGACGCTGGCGCAGGGCCGGCAACGTGAGCGTCACCACGTTCAGGCGATAGTACAGGTCGCTGCGGAACGCTCCGCTGCGCACCGCCTGGGCCAGGTCGCGGTGAGTGGCGGCGATCACGCGGATGTCAACGGGAATCGAGCGCGTGGCGCCCACCGGCAGCACCGCCCGATCCTCCAGCACGCGCAGCAACTTGCTCTGAAGCGACGGGCCCATGTCGCCCACTTCATCGAGCAGGATGGTGCCATGGTTGGCGGCCCGTAACAGGCCGGGCGAAGCACGCCGGGCGCCGGTAAAAGCTCCGGCCTCGTGGCCGAACAATTCGCTTTCAAGCAGTGATTCGTGCACCGCGGCGCAGTTGACCCCGATGAACGGCCCGGCGCGGCGCGGACCGCTGAAATGGAGAATCCTCGCTGCCAGTTCCTTGCCGGTGCCTGTTTCTCCCTGCAGCAGAATGTTGACCGGAAATTTCGACAGCCGGGCCAGTTTCGCCCTCAAGCGCACTGCGCAGGCGGATCGGCCGACAAACTGCTCCGGCGTGCTGGCCTGTTCCATCTCCAGCGCCATCGATCACCTCACTGTCCGTCAGACCAGGCGCCCGTGGCCTTGGGGTCGAGGTTCAGCGTGGAACCCGTGACACGGATGGAGAATCCGGCGAAAACCTCTTTCCAAATCAAGTAGCGAACGAAATGGCGAATGACCCGCGCCACCCGCTGGCGCGACGTCCCACAGATTGCCCGGAGTAAAAATGATTTTTTCGACGACCCTGCGGGCCAACGACTGCACGCATCAGCCCGCGATCCCCCACCATGGGTTCTCGCCCCCTGATCAAGCCTGATCTTGCATTATGCTTAACACATTTTGGATGAATGTCAATGCCGACGACGCCGCATCACCACAATATCAGCTACAAATCAGCGGTTGATTGCATGATTTTTGCCCCTCGCAGATTGCAACGGCCGTTGCCAGGCCTTCCGTCGGTTTTCTGCCTGTAAGTTGTAAATCCGATGGCAGTTGGGAGCGAATACCTCAGCGTTTGACCAGAACTCGAAACTTGGAACTTGAACCTCGAAACTGATCCGCTCAGGCTCGGGCGGCCTGGGGATTCTCGCTGGACTGGGGATTGCCCACCAGGTCCGCATTCGTCTTGAAGCGTTCGAGGGCCTTGAGCAGTTGCTCCATCTGCTGCGTCGGCTGCATGTTCAGCAGTCGGCGACGGAGGGCAGTCATGGTGGCCAGCTCGGCCGGGTGCATGAGCTTGTCTTCCTTGCGCGTGCCGCTGGCCGCCAGATCGATGGCGGGGAAGACGCGCATCTCGGCGATCTTGCGGTCGAGGATCAGCTCCATGTTGCCGGTGCCCTTGAACTCCTCGAAGATGATCTGATCGCCGCGCGAGCCGGTGTCGACCAGGGCGGTGGCGATGATGGACAATGAACCGCCCTCTTCAAACCTGCGTGCCGCGCCGAAGATCTGCTTGGGGATCGCCAGCGCCCCGGCATCGAGGCCGCCTGAAAGCGTGCGCCCGGTGCCCTGCAATTGCGGCGCGGTGTTGAAGGCCCGCCCCACTCTGGTCAGCGAGTCGAGCAGCACCAGCACGTCCTTGCCCTGCTCGGCCATGCGCTTGCAACGGTCGGAGGCGAGCATGGACATGCCCACGTGCTGCTGCGGCGAGTGATCGTTGCTGGAGGCCCAGACGATGCCGGGAATGTTGCGGCGGAAGTCGGTCACTTCCTCCGGCCGCTCGTCCACGAGAATGGCGATGACCACCACGTCGGGATGATTGCGATGCACCGCCTGGGCGATGTTCTGGAGGATGGTGGTTTTGCCGGCCTTGGGCGGACTGACGATCATGGCCCGCTGGCCGTAGCCGATGGGACAGAACAGGTCGATCAGGCGGCAGGCCGCGGGACAGCCGGGGTATTCCAGCGTCATGCGCGGCTGGGGATCGATGCTGGTCAGGTCCTCGAACTTGCGGACGGAGGCGAACTCTTCGGGAGCCATGCCATCCACGCTGAAGATCTTGTTGACGCGGCGTGCTTCGGGTGCGATGGCGTTGAGCTTCTGCTTTTTCTTCTTGCCCTTGCTGCGCCAGGACTGCCCGCCCCCGGAATGGCCGCCGTTATGGTGATGCTTACTCGAGCCGTCGCTGCCGCCCATGGGTCGGCCCAGTTCGACGACCAGCTCGACGCCCGGGCGCAAGCCGTACTGCTCGAGCATCGAGGCCGGGACGACCGGATCGGCCGGGTCGGAGATATAGGTATCGCCGAGCTGGCGCAATCGGCCGTCAGCCCTGCTGGACAGTTCCAGGATGCCGGAGACATTGCTCATGGGGAAAAGACTTCAGCCCACTTGCCGGGACAGGCCCGGTGGAAGTCGGCGCTGCAGCGCAACGGGGTCTTGGCGGCGATGCACAGACGGTACTGTGCCCAGCAACGGATCGCCCAAGGCCGCGATGCCATTCACGAAGCGGGGGCGGATCGGCCGGTTCCGGGTTTAGCCAGTTCCGGGGGTTCCGGTTCCGGGGGTCCGGTCACGCCCTCTGGAAGATGCCACCGTTTTACCCTAATCGGTTGATTCTGGCAAGGCCATGACCCGCCCGGCAGTCGGGAAAAATGGGGACAGGCATTTCCCGCCAGGTGAGAATTGGTTATCATTACCGCATGATCTCCTACCCCCTGCTGGCTGGTTACTGCGTCCTGATTGTTCTGGCGTCGATCGGCGGCGGACTGGTGCCGCTGATCGTCAACATGACCCATCGGCGCATGCAGTTGGCCATGAGCCTGATCGGCGGGTTCATGATGGGCGTGGCCCTGCTGCACCTGGCGCCGCACGCGATGCAAAGCGCCGGCGTGGTGCGCGGATCACACTGGCTGCTGCTGGGCATGCTGGTCATGTTCCTGCTGGAGCGTTTCTTTCACTTCCATCATCACGAGGTGGCTGAGAGCGAGACCGATCCTGACGCCGGCCACGACGAGGCATGCGCCCACGATGAGCATCAGCACGTGCACGTTCACGAGCAACGCATGACCTGGAGCGGGGCGGCCGTCGGCCTGGTGCTGCACTGCCTGATCGCCGGCGCGGCGCTGGCGGCGTCCATGGCGGCCGGGCACGAGGCACGCTGGGCGGGCATGACGGTGTTCCTGGCCATCATCCTGCACAAGCCGTTCGACTCGCTGACCCTGCTTACGCTGCTGACGGCCGCGGGATGGAGCAAGCTGTCGCGGCACCTGGTGAACCTGCTGTTTTCCCTGGTGGTCCCGGCGGGAGCGGGGCTGTTCCTGCTGGGCATTGCGGGGGCGGACCTGGAGAACAACCCGATCGTCGGCTGCGCGGTGGCGTTCGCGGCCGGTGTGTTCCTCTGCATTGCGCTCAGCGACCTGCTGCCGGAGGTCCAATTCCACGCCCATGACAAGTTCAAACTCACCACCGCCCTGCTGCTGGGCGTCGCCCTGGCCTGGACGGTCAGCGCCTTCGAAATGCACGGGCATGAGCATGGGCATGAGGATGAGCATCATCACGGCGAGCAGGTGGAATCGGCGAAGTGATTGCTGATCTCTGATTGCTGATTGATGATGTGCCCGGAAGGGAGCGCCTTCTTAACATCAGCAATCAGCAATCATCCATCAGACATTCCCCCCTTTCCCCGCTACAATCCCCCGCCTATGTCACGCAAGTCGGCTGACATCTCGACCGTCGCTTTCGTCAGCCTCGGCTGTCCCAAGAACCTGGTGGACAGCGAGAAGATGCTCGGCCTGCTGGCGGAGGACGGCCTGATCCCCATCTCCGGCGACCAGGCGGACGACACTGGGGCCGACGCCATCGTCATCAATACCTGCGGTTTCCTCGAGGAATCCAAGGAAGAGTCGCTGGGCGAAATCGAACGGGCCATCGAGTTGAAACAGCAGGGCCTGGTCAAGCGCGTCATCGTGGCGGGTTGCCTGGTGCAACGGCATCGGGCCAAACTGCTGGACTGGTGCCCGGGCATCGATGCCCTGATCGGCGTGTTTGATCGCGATCGCATTGTGCAGGCGGTGCGTCCCCCCCGGAAGGGTGAAAAACCCCAACGCAGCAGCAAGGTTGAACTGCCGGTGTATTCCTCCATTGCCGCCAACGCCACGCTGGCGCGGCAGGAGCGCGGCATCGAAGCGCAGGGCTATTTCGAGGACGACTCGGCCCGCCTGCGCCTGACGCCCCGCCACTACACGTACCTGCGCATCAGCGAAGGCTGCAACCAGAACTGCGCCTTCTGCACCATTCCCTCCATCCGCGGCAAGATGCGCAGCAAACCCCCACAAGCGATCGTCCGCGAACTCCAGGAACTGCTGGCCGACGGCGCCTTCGAGATCAACCTCATCGGCCAGGACACCACCAGCTACGGCTCCGACATCGGTTACGAGCCCGGCCTTGTCGGCTTGCTGGAAACTTTGAATGAGACGATTCAACCCTTCCGGGGGTGGCTGAGGTTGATGTACGCTTATCCATCGTGTTTCACCGACGAAATGATCGACGCCATCGCGCGACTGCCGCATGTTTTGAAATACATCGACATGCCGCTGCAGCACATCAACGATCGCGTGCTCGATTCGATGCGCCGCCGAACCTCGCGCCGGCAGATTGAAACGTTGCTGACCAAACTGCGCGATCACGTACCGGGGGTTGCCATCCGCACCACGTTCATCAGCGGCTATCCCGGTGAAACCGACGCCGAGCACAACGAACTGGTGGAGTTCGTGCGCGATTTCAATTTCGAAGCGATGGGTGTTTTCGCCTACTCGCCCGAGCCCGGCACGCCCGCGGGCAGCCTGCACGAAAACGGCCAAGCCATCACGGATGGTGTAGTCGAACAACGCATCGATGAACTGATGCTCACGCAACAGCAACTGGTCTTCGCCCGCAATGAACAACTCGTGCAGGACAACCATGAGTGCGACGTGCTGATCGATGCCATCAACTATGCCGAGCCGGACTCTGTGAGTCCGGACCGGGTACACAGTGCCCGGCTCAGTTATGTCGCCCGCACCTGCCGCCAGGCCCCGGAGATCGACGGCCGGACACACGTGCTCAGCAGCCAGCCCCTTTCGCCCGGCGAACTGCTGCGCTGCCGCATCGTCGGCAGCAACGGCTACGACCTGATCGCCCGCCCCATCGAGCAGGCCGACGGCCGCGTCAGACTGACGGTTGTCCGATAATCCAACGTCCCTCCACAAGTTACACCCACCCCGCAAGTGTTTACACACATATACTTCCATTGGTTCTAGCTTGTGATACAGTAAGAAGATCGAACGCTGTTCAAATGCAGGGAGACGGTCGATGTCCGCCCACCGGCCGACGGACAGAAAGCGGTTATTGGAACAGGCGTACGGGTTATCCGACTCGCCGGGTTCCGCTGCGCGACCCAAGCGGGTTGAGCCTCGCATTTACCAGCCCTCTCCCACGCCACCGGCCCCGCAGGCAGCCAAGACCACCCTGCGTGAAAAAAATGAGGCTGTGCGTTTGCGCCTGGTGGGCACGGAGCCGGACGTGCAGCCGGCCATGTCCCGCCCGCGCCAGCCGATCATGCAGGCGACCGATCCGCGCTGGGTGCTGGCGGTGCGCACCAGCGAGTCGATGCAGGGCGCGATACTGCCGCCGGAAGCCCGGCAGCGGTTGATGCGACTGGGTCACGTGATGGGCCTGTCGCCGTTCGATTGCAGCCTGGTGATCGCCATCGTGCAGGACCAGGCCCGCCGCGGCTACGCACCGGCCGACTGCCCGGCTGCCGGCGTCAATCAGTTGAGCCTGATCCCCCCGCCGCCGAAGACCGCTACCTTCATCGCCGCCCTCAAGCGCATCAATCTCTGGCAACTGCTGACCATCCTCGGCGCCGCGATCATCGCGGAGTTGCTCGTGCTGCGATTGATCTTTGGTTAGTGGTAGCATCCTGGTGATCGGATGATGACGCGGGAGATTTTAGATTATAGATTTAGCGGCCAAAGCCGCTGTTGAAGCCGTGCGATTTTTGATTGAAAGGCATCAGACGTCCCGCGCGCAATCTAAATTCTAAAATCTAAATTCTAAATTCGCCGCGCCGCGGCATGACGGATCCGATCGGCCCAGACCCGCCACGCGCGCAGCGAAGCGACACAACAGGAAGGCCAGCGTCGGCAAGGCCCCATAGAGCCGGTAGGCGACGCGCCTGTCAG
>JADLFV010000013.1 GCA_020849625.1 Phycisphaeraceae bacterium | reverse complement strand
TGACCCCCCAAAACTGCCTCCGGCGCGCACAAACGTTGCGCTGCGCCCTTTTATAGGAAGGCCGTCCGGTTTCGGATGAGGCTCAATTGCTTGATTACCCCCAGTCGCCTGAACGACAAAAAACGTTAGGCACGGACGCGACCGGGCCCAAGTGAGTGAGTGCTGCTTCGACGCCATCGGCTTGACGTACGTCCGCCCGTGCCCGGATTCCAAGCGTTCAGAAACCCCCCGCCCCCGGAAAAGTGAAAAACACTTCCTGGGCGGAGGCTGACAGGCGCGTCGCCTACCGGCTCTATGGGGCCTCGGCGAAACTGGCCTTCCCCCCCGGAAGTGATGTGCTGCGCAAGCGGTGCGTCACGACGTGGTGTCGCCTTGCTGCGCGTGTGGCGGGTCTGGGCCGATCGGGTCCGTCATGCGCCAGTGAGGTGATTTTTGATTTTTGAATGAGGATTTTTGATTTTGAAATCCCTGAATATCCACCCAATCAAAAATCCTCATTCCAAAATCAAAAATTCCTGAGAGGTCTGGGATAAATCGATCGCAAATCGAAAATCAAAAATCTCATTGCTCACTGCTGTTAAACCGCGTCATGGCCGCAGCGATGCCCTGGGTGATCCAGCATTCGACGGCGTCGCAGGCGCGCTCAAGGGCGGGTTCGAGCAGGGCCAGTTGTTGCGGGGTGAAGCGGCCGAGCACGTAGTCAACTTGCGGGATCGGGCCCGGCTCATCGATGCCGAGGCGCAGGCGCGGATATTGATCGCCGCCCAGGGCGCGTTCGATGTCGGTCAGCCCGTTGTGTCCGCCGGCACCCCCGGAAGGGCGCAAGCGTATGCGGCCGCACGGTAGCGCCACGTCATCGACCACGATCAACAGGTCCGCCAGCTCCAGCTTGTAGAAGGCCACCGCCTCGCCCACCGCCAGGCCGCTGCGGTTCACGTAGGTGGTCGGCTGCATCAGCACGCATTTATCGCCGGCGATCGCGCCGTCGAGCACGCCGCTGTGGAACTTGTGGCGGACGCCGGTGAAGTTATGACGGCGGGCCAGGCGATCGAGGGCCATGTACCCGGCGTTGTGACGGGTGTTGGCGTACTCCGAGCCGGGATTGCCCAAACCGACGATGAGTTTCATGGTTACCCAGCCCAGCCAAGATGGCTGGGCTATATAGCCCGGCCATCCTGGTCGGGTTGCCTTCCCGCGTGGTGCAATCGAACGATTTACTTCTTCTCTTCGGCGGGCGCTTCGCCTTCTTCCTCGGTGGCGGCGGCCTTGCCGATGACTTCCGGCTCGGCGGCAGCGCCCTCGGCGGCGACCGGCTCTTCGACCGTTTCCTCCACCACCGAAATCTGGGCCACCAACTGCTCCTGGTCGGTCACCGCCTTGACGCCGGCCGGCAAGGTGATGTCCGCCACGGTGATCGACTTGCCGAGCTCCAGGTTCTCGATGTCCACGGTGATCTTCTCCGGGATCGAGTCGGCCCGGCAGAGAATGGTCAACGCGGTCAGCGGGTGATCGAGCACGGCGCCGGCCTGCTGCAAGGCCTTGGGCTCGCCGACCAGCGCCAGCGCCACATCGACCTCGACCTCTTCGGTCAGATCGACGCGGGTCAGATCGATGTGCAGCACCTGGCTGCCCAGATGATCCCATTGCACGTCCTTGATCAGGCAGGGCTCAGCCTTGCCGGCCACGTCGATCTCGACCAGGTGGGCGTGGGTGTGCAGGATTTCCATGAACTGCTCAGCATCGACGGTCAGCGCCAGGTTGTCCTGGCCGTGGCCGTAGATCACCGCGGGCAGGCGGCCGCCCTCGCGCAGGCGGCGGGCATAGCGCGTGCCGATGCGCTGACGGGGTTCAGTGGACAGACGGGGCATTTGCTTGGTGGTCATATCCGGTACTCCTTGAATGTAGGCACCAAGGCACCAAGGCACCGAGGCACCAAGGGACTGTGCAACGGACCCTTAACACCACCCTCGGTGCCTTGGTGCCTCGGTGCCTTGGTCCCTTTTTGTGTCATCTTTTCCCACTCATGCCATTCTTGTTGAACAGGCTGGAAACGGAGCGGTTGTGGTGGATGCGGTGGATGGCCTCGCCGAGCAGTTCGGCACAGGAAAGCTCCACCAGTTTGTCCTGGATCGGGGCGCAGCGTTCGCCGCAGGGTATGGTGTCGGTGACGATGATGCGGCTGATGGGCGAATCGCTCAACCGTTCCATGGCCAGGCCCACCAGCACGGGGTGCGTGCAGGCGGCAATGACGTCCTTGGCGCCCTGGCTCATGATCAGGCGGGCTGCTTCGCACATGGTGCCAGCCGTGGAGATCATGTCATCGACCATCAGGGCGGTCTTGTCCTTGACGTCGCCGATGATGTGGGCGGACTTGACTTCCAGGCCGCTCTTTCGCCGCTTGTCGATGATGGCCAGGTCGGCGTTGAGCACGTTGGCGAACTGGGCGGCCACCTTCACGTTGCCCACGTCCGGGCTGACCAGCACCAGCGGGCCCAGCTCCTTGCGGACCGATTCGAGGTACTTGACCAGGGCGGGCATGGCGTTCAGATGATCGACGGGAATGTCGAAAAAGCCCTGTATTTGTGCGGCGTGCAGGTCGAGGGCCAGCACGCGATTGGCGCCGGCGGCGGTGATCAGGTTGGCCACCAGCTTGGCGGTGATGGGCGTGCGGCCCTCATCCTTGCGGTCCTGGCGGGCGTAACCGAAGTAGGGAATCACCGCCGTGATGCGCTGGGCGCTGGCGCGGCGCAGGCAGTCGATGTAAATCAACAACTCCATCAGGTGAGCGTTGACCGGGTGATAGGTCGATTGCACGACGAAGCAGTCGCGCCCGCGCACGTCCTCCTCGATCTTCACCAGCAGTTCGCCGTCGGGGAACATGTCCGTGTGCCCCTGTCCCAGCGGCAGCTTGAGGTAACGGCAGATGCGCTCGGCCAACTCCCGGCTGGCGCGGCCGCAGAACAGCTTGATCTCTTGTCGATCGTCGCGGCTCATGTCCGCTTCTCCGTGGTCATGGCTGATTCACGCTCCAGGCGACGGCGCAGCAGGCGGTCCACCTCGGCCAACTGCTGCGGCGTGTTGATGCTCAAAACGTCTTCCGGCGGCACCGCTTCGATCACGCTCACGGTGTGACCCGCAGCCTTGAGGATGGCCGGCACATCGGTCAGATAGTACTCGCCCTGTGCGTTGGCGGGCTTGACCTGTGCGAGGGCCTCGAACAGAGCGGCGCTGTCGAAGCAGTAGTAGCTGGGATTCACCTCGCGGATCGCAGCCTGCTCGGGAGTAGCATCCTTCTGCTCGACGATGCGGTCGAACTGTCCCTCGGCGGTGCGAATGATGCGGCCGTAGCCGGTCGGGTCGTCGATCACCGCAGTGGCCAGCGTAGCCGCCGCTCGCGTGCGCCGGTGCAGTTCCAGCAGGCGGATCAGTGTCTGCCGCCGGATCAGCGGCCCGTCACCAGCCAGCACGAACAACTCGCACGGGGGGCGACCTTCAAACAACGGCCTGGCCATCTGCACCGCGTGGGCAGTGCCCAGAAGTTCGCTCTGCTCGACGAACTCGACGCTCTCAAAATCCATCAGCGCTTCGCGCACCTGTTCGCCGCGATGGCCGATGACGACCACGCAGCGCTTGACGCCCGACTGCTGACAGGCCCGCACCACCCAGCGGATCATCGGCTCGCAGGCCACCGGAAAGACGACCTTGGGCTGGTCGGGGGCGGCCATGCGCTTGCCCTTGCCCGCCGCCAAAAGAATGGCGCAAGGGGATGGATTGCTGATGTCTGATTGCTGATGTCTGATGTTCATGTTGTAGGCATTCCTTTGGTATTCCAACATCAGCACTCAGCAATCACACATCAGCCATTCGATAATCAGGCCCGCAGGGATTTGAACCCCGACTAACGGCACCAAAAGCCGCTGTGCTACCGTTACACCACGGGCCTATTCGGTCGCGTCACTCCCTGTCGGGCACGACCTTTCGGCTTGACGAAAGGTTGGCCCGGCTACTGTCTGGCCGCTCGAGGACGCTACCCAGCCGGTGGGCCGCGCCATCCTGTCCGGGCCTGTCAAGTCCCGGTCGGCGGCGATGCGAGGCTGCACAGTTTATCGGCAGTCTGACACCCTGTCGAATAGCGTTGCCTGTGGATGATGCCGCCCCAAAACTAACATTTTTTACCCTCCGTCCCCTGTTTTCGTAAAATCTGGCCCCATGGCCCTGACTTTTGAATGGGATGATGAAAAATCGCGTTCCAACCAGGCGCGTCATGGCGTATCATTTACCGAAGCGGTGACCGTTTTCGCCGATCCACGCGCCTTGACGATTTACGATCAAGACCATTCAAGCGAGCACGAAGACCGCTTCAAAACCATAGGCCTCTCGGAAAAAACTCGAGTGTTGCTGGTCGTGCATTGCGATCGCAGTCAAAACATTCGCCTGATCAGCGCCCGCAAGGCCAATGCTACTGAGAAAAAGCTCTATGACTCGCAAACGCCCTGAGAAGAAGCAGCCCCCCGCCACACGCGGCAAGTACGCCGAGGCTTTCAAAAGCGGCGTTAATGTAGTGGTTCATACGAGCGAAGGGGACAAAACCCATCACGTTCGCCGCAATCCCGACGGCAGCTTCGATTGGGACAATCACAAAGCCGACAGTTCCGCTGCGTGAGTGTTCCCGCGAACGAACATCAATACACGGGGGTCGGCCCTGTCTTCCCGCGCCTCAACCGCGCTGGTATAGCGCAACGTAACCAGCATGGTGTTCTAGAGCGAACCCAATCCAATCGTAGCGGTGCGCACCTTGTGTATGCCACGAATGGCTTCTGAGTGCTTTGCACAGATCGACTTTTCCTGTGGTAACAAAGATGCTACGCCCGCCGGAAAACTTACACAAAAACCGGCGTACGGCGGCGGGTCAGGGCAGAGCAGCCGGGTCGATGATGCGCCCCAGCAGGAAAAACTTACGGTCGGGATACCACAACACCGCTCGTCCACGGCGCACGGTGAAGCTGGCGTACAGGGACAGATCATGTCGCGGCTTCATCACCGGGCCCAGGCCGATGTCGCCCTGGTCCATGAACGGCTTGGGCTTACTGAACCACACCGGCTGCGCAGCGTCAATGTGAAATTGACCATGCAGGAGGTAGATCGGCCGCCGGTTGTATCCGGTGTCGGTCGGCCCCCATTGGCCGAAGTGGCCGTCGTTGTTGTGAATGAAGAACACGTAATCGCCGCTGCCGGCGCCGGCGCCGCCCAGGTCGTAAATCGGGCACGGCGACAGTGGATGCAGCAACGCGGTCCCGCCGTCCTTGTCCAGCAACACGTGCGACTCGTCCCATGTCCGGCCGTCATCGCGGCTCTGCGTCCAGTAGGGATGGCCCGTGCTGGTGCGCATGGTCACGAACAACCGCCCGTCCGGCAGCTTCACGATACTCGGCTCCTGCACCACGCTGACCTGCGGATGATCCGGGAAACCCACGCGCAGAGCCTTTTCATCCGGCGTCAAAAAACGGATCTGCAAATCGCCCGGATCGGGATCGTCGTCCACATTGTCAAAACGCAGAAACTCCACCACCGATTCCGAGGCGATCCAGGAATCGACCGGCCGCGGATGGCGCACCATCTTGCTCACAGAGCGCGTCATGCCCACCAGGTATCGGCCGTCAGACGTCAACCGGTCCGGGCGCTGCCAGACGATCCATTCGGCTGGAATCGCCGGGTCGGGATTGTCGTACATAGATCGCGGCATGGTGATGGTCTGCGGTTCGGACCAGCTTTGGCCGTTGTCGTCGCTGCAGATGCCGGTCATCAGACCCGCGGCCTGGAAGAATGTGTCGTAAACGCCCTGGTGCTGGCTGTAGATCACGTACACCCGGCCCGAGCGGCTGACCAATGGAAACGCCCAACTGGCCATCCGTTGATCCGGCTTGGGCGGACCGGCCAACACCATCGGCTTCTGCCACGTTTCGCCACCGTCATCGCTGCGCGAAAACATGATGTGCTGATCCGCTTCGCCTTCGCGCGTGCTCTGGGTCCAGATCACCATCAGCGAACCGTCGGGGCCGTCAAACACCAGCAGGTGCTCGTTGCCCGTGTCGTGAGCATCGCCGCTCATGTCGGCCGGGCGATAGATCACAAAGTCCGGCTGCGTGCGGCCCAACTCCGCAGCCAGATCAATGCCGCCATCATCCGCAGCCAACAGTGAGGATCTATCCGGTGGCTGGTAGATCATCGCGTTCACCATGTCCGCATTCACACACCCATGCGCAGTAGGTCGGCGGGGCTCTCCGGCTCACCGGTGCGGGTGGACAGCAGCGTCGCCAGGCAGCAGGAAAGGATGTGACGTCGCCGCTGATGGAAGTCTTCGCCGGCCGCCATCGCCGGGCGATCCAGCAGCCGCTGCCACTGCTGGGCGATCAGGTCCACCCAGCCGATCGGTTCGGTCGATTGGCCTTCGTCCAGCAGTTTGCCATCGATCTGGTGCAACTGGTAGCTGCCGTCGCTCATGTGCAGTTCGGCATGGTCGGCCACCACGTGCAGCGTGCGCTGATCGATGCCCACGTCCGCGGCCAGTTCCAGCACGACGCTGCCGCCCTCCGCCATGCGGCCGTGCGCGGTCAAACGGCCGGCCAGCTGCGGCAAATGCTCCGGTGCTTCATCGCCCGGACTGATCAGAGCGGCATCAATCAACTGCGGGCATTCACTGTATTGCAGCGTGGTCTGCCAGGCGTCCCATAGGCGGGTGTAAAGCGAGGCGTTGCGCCCCGAGCTGTGGAAGCCGATCATCCGGCCGTCACCCAGCGCCAGCGTGGGGTCGGCTGCCATCAAGGCGCCAGGCGATTGACTGAAGACGGGCGCCAGGTGAATGTTGGCGGCGAAGGGTTCGAGTTGTTCGAGCGTGTCGAAGTCGCCGGCAATCGGTTCGAGCGTGAGAATGGTCGCGCCCTGAGCGGCGGCGGTTTTCAGGTCTTCCAGCCCGGCCAGGTTGGGCGACGCCAGCAGCAGGAACGCGGCCGGGTTCTCCACGATCAGTTTGCGCAGGTCATCTTCCGCCCGGCAGCCCAAAGACTGGGCCAGTTGACCCACCGGAGCCGTGCGCGGCCCGCCGACGCCCAGTGGCCGCACCGATCCGCCCATCACATCCAGCAGTCGCTGCACCAGTTCCAGGCGCTGGCCGTCCGTCCACACGATCAGCTCGTTGGAGGCCGCGCTCATAGCCAAAGCATAGCATTGTCGGATACCATTGTGTTGGCGGCGTGGACGAGACGGCCGCGGATCGGCCCCCCCGGAAGTGCCGGGGTGGATATGGTCCGAGGAAAGTCCGAACACGATCGGGCCACGGTGGTGGGTAACGCCCACCCGGGCGGCTGGTGACGGCCGTTCGAGGGACAGTGCCACAGAAAACAGACCGCCAGAGGGAATGTCTGATGTCTGATTGCGGATTGCTGATGTAAAAGGCAGACTTCAAGCCTCTTTCTGACATCCCAGATCAGCATTCAGACATCAGACATTCCCTCCGGTAAGGGTGAAAAGGTGGTGTAAGAGACCACCGCTCGCCTGGTGACAGGCGGGGCACGGCAAACCCCACCGCGTGCAAGACCAAGCAGCCCCCCCCGGAAGTGGCGCAAGCGACTTGCGGGGCCGCAGGCCCAGCGGTTTGTGGGGGCGGGTAGGTCGCTTGAGGTCGTCGGCAACGGCGATCCTAGAGAAATGGCCGTCATCCACTTCGGTGGATCACAGAATTCGGCTTACGCTCCTCGCCGCCTTTTTAGAACCACTCCACCACGGTTAGCCGTGGATTGTCGCCAGCCTATCCCGTGACCGTGTTTCTAATTGAAAATCAATCTCAATAACGGTAGAATTGCCGTGATGGACGGCGGTGAACCAGATATCTGTCCCCGTGGCGACCGTCGCGGTCGCGGCCGACGGTGGTGGCGCCGCGGGCTGCGCTGCCAACCGCCGTGCGAACAGTCCAACGTTTTTGGCCTGGAACAGTTGCAGGTCGAACAGTCGGCCGCGGTGGTGCTGATGAAGGACGCGGAGAATCCGATGATGATCCGCCTCAAGACGATGGGTCTGCACGAGGGCCGCGCCGTGCGGATGCTGCGGCAGGGCTCGCGTCTGGTGATCCAGTGCGGCGGCACACGCATCGGCATGTCAGCCGAGGTCGCCCGCCTGGTGCTGGTGAAGACGATGGATTCAAGCCACCGAGCCACGAGTCACCCAGCCACCCAGGGCTCGTGAATCGCGCGTTTCACTTGATGGCTTGGTGGCTTGATGGCTCCGTGACTTTTCCAACATGACCACGATCTCACTTCCCGTTCAACAGCCGACACCACAGCAAGGTAGCTCGCTGTGTCTGCGCGTGGCGCTGATCGGGAATCCCAACTGCGGCAAGACCACGCTCTTTAATCGCCTCACCGGCCTGCGGGCCAAGACCAGCAATTTCCCCGGCACCACACTCGAGTGTCGCACCGGGCGCATCCCGGCCGACGACGGGCAGAAGCCGATCGACCTGATCGACCTGCCTGGTCTGTACTCGACCAACTTCGCGCAGTCTGAAGAGCAGTTGGCAGTCGGCGCCCTACGCGGGCAGTTGCCGGGCCTCGAACCGCCGGACGCGGTGGTGGTGGTGATCGACGCCACCTGCCTGTCGCGACATCTGTACCTGGCCAGCGAAGTGCGCCAGCTCGGCGTGCCCATGGTGGTGGCCCTGAACATGATGGACGAGGCTCGCCAGCAGGGGCTGACCATCTGCCTCGACACGCTGTCGCGCGAACTGGACGCCACCGTGGTTCCCGTCTGCGGCCGCAACGGCGAAGGCATCGGCAAGCTGCGGGCCGCTTTGACCAAACTGGCCAACGATCCCTCGCACGAACAGCGGCGGGCCCATCAGATGTCGCAGCGCCTGGCCGCCTGCTCCTGCTCCGCATGCCCGCACACCAATCGCCACACCTGGGCCTGCGGCGTCAGCGCCATGGCCGGCATCGCCCAACACGACCCGGGCATCTCGCCCGATCCAACCACCGATCATGTCGATCGTTTGCTGACCCATCCGCTGCTGGGCATTGCCGCTTTCGCCGCGATCATGACCGGGCTGTTCATCCTGATCTTCATGGTGGCTGCCTATCCCATGGACTGGATCGACCTGGGCTTCACCTGGCTGGGCGATACTGTCGCGGCTCAACTGCCGGACAATCTGTGGTCCAGCTTCCTGGTCGATGGCATCATCGCCGGCGTGGGCGGCGTGGTGATCTTTCTGCCACAGATCTGCCTGCTGTTTTTCGCACTGACTCTTCTGGAAGACACCGGCTACCTGGCGCGGGCCGCCTTTGTCGCTGATCGCATCATGCGCGCGGTGGGGCTGCCCGGCAAAGCGTTCATCCCATTGCTGTCAGCTCACGCCTGCGCCATTCCCGCCATCATGGCCACCAAGGTGCTCGAGTCGCGCCGCGATCGGCTTATCACCATCCTCGTGCTGCCGCTGATGACCTGCTCAGCCAGACTGCCGGTCTATGCCATGGTCACCGCCCTGCTGTTCGGCGGCTCGGCGGTCAAGAGCGGGCTGGTCTTTTTCTTCGCCTATTCACTGGGCGGCGTCGCGGCCATGTGCGCTTCGTTCATCCTGGGCAAGACCGTGCTCAAGGGCACGCCGCAGCATCTGGTGATCGAGCTGCCGCCCTACCGCCTGCCCAGCCTGCGCACCGCGCTGCTGAGCGCTTACGATCGGGCCGTGGTGTTTCTCTCCAAGGCCGGCGGCATCATCCTGCTGATCTCGGTCGGCCTGTGGACGGCCGCCACTTTCCCCACGCTGCCCGAAGATCAGTTGGTATCGGTCGCAACGCCTGCCGATCAGGCGATTCTCGCCCAGCCGGACGTGCCTGCGGAAACCGTGGAAGCCTTGCACGCCCGCTATGCCCTGGAGCATTCGGTCGCCGGTCGCGTCGGCCGCTTCGTGGAGCCGGTGTTTGAGCCGTTGGGCTTCGACTGGCGCATCGACATCGGCGTGATGACCAGCTTCGCCGCCCGCGAAGTGGTGGTCTCCACCCTGGCCATCGTGGCGGGCATCGGCGAAAGCGGCGCCGATGACGAAGCGACGCTGATCGATTCGCTGCGCGGCATGCAGAAGCCGGACGGCAGCCCGCTGTTCACCACCGCCACCTGCCTGAGTCTGCTGGTGTTCTTCGTGCTGGCCATGCAGTGTCTGCCCACACAGGTGGTCACCCGCCGCGAGACCGGTAGCTGGAAGTGGGCCGCCCTTCAGTTCAGCTATATGACCGTGCTGGCCTACGTCGCCGCCCTGGTGACGTTCCAGCTTGTCAGCGCCGTCACCTGATGGCGACAAATACCCATGTCGTTGTGAAAACATTCGAACACCGAAAATTCGCCGCGCCGCGGCATGACGGATCCGATCGGCCCAGACCCGCCACGCGCGCAGCGAAGCGACACAACAGGAAGGCCAGCGTCGGCAAGGCCCCATAGAGCCGGTAGGCGACGCGCCTGTCAG
>JADLFV010000012.1 GCA_020849625.1 Phycisphaeraceae bacterium | reverse complement strand
GTCGGGCCATCCGTAGCTCCTTGCGCGGTGAGACAAGTGTCCGCAGAGGAAGCTACCGGATCGCAGCTCGTAGCGCAACACCTAACAAGCGCCGAACGCGCTACGCTTGGAATTGGTTTGCTCTAGCGCTGGGCCAACGCCTGCTCCAGGCGGCGCAGGTTGTCGCGGATGCGCGGCTCGTCGGGCTGGCGGTGGCCGAAGCGAATCTCGTAGAAGCAGTCGGTCAGGTTCAACACCGGCTCGAAGCGCTCGGCGTTGAAGCTGACCAGGTTCTCGGCGAAGTGGCGCGGGCTCTGCCACAACGGACGCTGGTGGCCATGTCGATCCAGCAGCTCGAGCATCAGCAGATAGAAGCGCAACTTGCGGCTGAGGCCCCGGCGATGGCGGCGAGGCAGACAGTTCAGTTGGAGGGCGATCAGACGATTGCGGCGGATAATCAGCGTGCGGGCCAGGCTGATCAGGGCGATGCCGATGACGATCATGATGAACCCGGCGATGCTGTAGTTGAGCCGATCCAGCCGCCACAACCGGGGCAGGTCGCGCAGGAACTTGACGGTGCTGCCGATGACATTGTCATCGGAGCTGAGTGTGTGGCGCGTGCTCTGGCTGATGGTCTGCAGCACCTCGTTGCGGATCTTCGGATCGTAGGCCACGACCGAGCGCAGCCAGTGGAACTCGAAGTAGTCGTGCAGCTCGCGCAGGCTGCGCAGCCAGGAGTAGCCGGGATCGTGCTCGGCGGCGACCTGGGCGGGGGGCGTGGGATCGAAGGTGTGCCAGCCGAGCCTGGGGCCCAGGTCCACTTCGCACCAGGCATGGGCGTTGCTCTCACGCACCACGTAATACCCGCCCACGCGGTTGTATTCGGAAACGCGATAGCCGGTGACCAGGCGGGCGGGGATGTTGACGCTGCGGCACATGGCGGCCAGGGCGGCGGCGAACAGCTCGCAGTGGCCGGTCTTGTGATTGAACATAAAATCGATCAGCGGGTCCTGCTGAGCGGGCGTGGCGGGATGATCGAGGGCATAGTGATACTCGCGGCGCAGATAGTCAGCCAGGGCCTGCACGATGCGCGGATCGTCATCGCTGTGTGACCGTTGCGGATCGCGCGACAGGCCCTGCTGACCGATCACCTGCTCGACCAGCTCGGCGATGCGATCGCGCTGGATGAACCATGAACGGGCGTAACGCTGCGGCTGAAAACTGAAGGACGGAAACTGCCGGCTCCAGCGACGACCAAAATCGTACACCGGCGGCATGACGGTGAGGGTGGATTCGATCGCGGGCCAGCGGATGGTGTAGATCAGGCCGCTGGCGTTGGAGCCGGCCTCCGCCACAAGCGGGGTTCCGGTGGTGCCGGTGGTGCCGAACCCGGTGCTGGAGCCGGTGAAGTTGAGCGAGATCTGATGGTCGATGGGACTGTAGGTGATGCCGTCGAGTTGATCGCTGGCCAGGTAAGTCAGGGGCATGACCGCGAACAGCGCCTGCGGCGAGTTCTTGCGCATGGTGATGCGGGCCTGGTACTGGTTGACGGTGTCGGCTCCGGAATCGTCAAACAGGCGCTGCCCGTTGATCAGGGACATGCGGGTGGTCGAATCCTGGGTTTCCACCCGCCCCCAGACGTGGGTGCGCGGGTCGTAGTAATCCAGGGCCGCGCCCCGCAGCAGCCAACTGTGCTGATCGCCCTGCACGGGCCGGCCGTCGAGCATCACCTGCATGTTGAGCACCGGCTCGTTGTCGGTGACGGATGCGGCGCCGGCGGCCAGGCTGACCTGGTTGCTGAAGCCGGTCTTGCTGACATTGAGGCCCGGCACTTTCAGATATTGAGCCAGGAAGGAATCTTTACCGCGGGGCAGAGCGACGAATGCCACCGCTGAAACCGTGGCGCAGACCACGGCAATGAACAGGGCGATCAGACGCAGGTGCCAGCGATAACCCGTGCCGACCACGGGATCGACGTGCGGGCGACGGGCCTGACCCGCCACGCTGCCGCGGGGCGGCGCGCCCAGACGGTTGGCATCGGCGACCTGGTCCGCGGTGCTCTTGAGCTGGAACCACAGCACCGTCCACAAGCCCAGGATGCAGTAAATCCCCAGCAGCAGGCCGTAAAACATCGACACGCTCAGGATGCTGGCCCCGACCATCAGCATGAGATTGAGCACCAACACCTGGCCGTAGTCGCGATTGCGGCGGGGAGCGTAAAGCTGAATGATCTGCAGCCACATGACGAAATGGCCCATGGCCACGATCACGTAGGCCCGCTTCCAGCCGATCTCCAGCAGCAGCCCGCAGATCGCCGCCGCCGCCAGCAGGTTCAGCATCCAGCGCGGCACCGACCAGCCGGCCGGGCCTTCGGTGACATAGCGGCTGAGCACCGTCAGCGAGCCTGCGATCAACAACATGCCCACGTTGCGCTCCGCGATGCAGAATGCCACCACCCCCAGCAGCACCTGGGCGAACACCAAGCCGCGAAATATCTTGTCCACCTTCATAACGTTGATGTCTTATCCGTCAGCAGCGATCGCAACAGCCCGCCCTGCCTGCGCCGCATGTTCATCGGCGTGCTGCGCTGAATCATCTCGTAAAGCGACCCGCTGTCCCCAGCCTGCGCGTACTGCTCCAGATCATCGCCGCCGAGAATCAACGGACGTGTGATGTAACTGCCGCGGGCCTGGCTCAGACCCGGAGCGCCGCTGCCGACCCGCACGATCACCGTCGGGCGATCGGTTTTGGCTGACAGATTGCCCAGGCGGCTGTAGTCCAGCTTGGCCAGCATGTCGATGATGCGCGTGCGGTGGGGCAGGCTGTGGTGCAGTTGCACGCGCTCGGCAGCGCCCTTGCCGGCGACTTCCAGGCCGATCTGGTAACCGTTGAGGTACGCATCGCAGGCCAGAGACGCTGCGAGGCTGATGGCGCGTTCGCAGGCTTCGCTGAAGCCGCTGTCCGGCCCCTTGCCGTCGGAGCTGCGCAGCTCCAGCAGGATCATCACCTGCGGCAGACTGGGCCTGGTCATTTCGCGTACCACGACGTTGCCGGTGCTGGCAGTGTGCTTCCAGTCGATCAGGCGCACGCTGTCGCCGACGCGGTAGCCGCGCAGGCCGAAGAAATCCTCCGTGCCGCCGCGGCGATCGGTCTGCTTGCTCCCGCCGCTCTCGCTGCGTGACAGGCAGGAAAGCAGCCGGCGATGAATGCGAAACAGGCGCGGATACACCAGCACCTCGGCCGGGGCTTCGAACTCCAGCACCTTGTGCATCATGGCGAAGGGAAAACCGCTCTCGAGCACGATGCGCTCGAACTGCAACACGCCCCGCCGCCGCGGCCAGCAGATGGCCTCGGCCTGCAGGGTCTGCCGCGGGCCCAGGTGCAGCAGCCAGCCGCTGGGCCGCGAACCCAGTAGACCGTCCGCCACTGCCCCGCTCTTGAGCCAGCCGCGATCGCCCTTGCCCCACGTCTCGCAGATCAGCAGCCCGAACACCGCCAGCTTCGAGCGATTGGCGATCTGATAACGCAGCACCAGCGGCTCGTCGGTCACCCCGTGATTGGGCATCATGCGATGCACCGACAGCTTGCGCATACAGATCATCATCAGCAGCGCCGTGACCACGAACCCGCCGATCATCAGGCCGAAGGCCCAAAACATCAGGTTGGCCTGCGAATAGACCGCGGTGCTCAGAATCACCAGCGTCACCGCCAGGTAGGCCATGCCTCCCCGGCCCAGGCGCCAGTGCACGCGGCTCGGCTTCAGTTCGTAAACGTTCATCAACTTTCAGCGATCGTTCAGATAAGGCTCGCCCAGCTTCATCGTCTCATCCAGAACGTTCTGCTTCTTCCTGGGCCCATCGCGGCCCGGGGCCAACACCACCAGCACCCGCTTGCTGCGGCCTGGCAGTCGAAACTCCCCCACCGCCACGGAATAACCCGCCAGTTGCGCCATCAACTCCGCGTCATACTCCAGAAATCCCGCTCCCGCCGCCTCCACCGATATCGCAAACTCGCCGCTCCACTGCGACAGCGCGTCGGGCAATTCGATGCGGTTCAGATTTTGCGGGTCCAGCGTGGTCTGCAACGCAACGCCGCCCAGCCCGTTGTTCGGATCGTGCAGGCGCGGATCATCCTTGTCCACCACCATCACCGTTGAGATCGGCCCCTCGATCACCTTGCCGCTCAACTGATACTGACTGCAACCACTCAACAGCAGCAGCATTGCCAACAGGCAATCAAAAATCAAAAGTCGAAAATCGAAAATCTTCATCACTTGCCTCGTTCCCCGGCCGCTTTCAGTTCCTCGACCTGCGGCAGGTCCTTGATGGAACTGAGTCCGAAGACTTCCAGGAACTGCTTGGTCGTGCCGTAGAGCATGGGCCGGCCGATCTCTTCAGCCCGGCCGACGATCTTGACCAAGTGCCGATCCATCAGGCTGCGCAACACTTCGCCGCAGGCCACGCCGCGAATCGATTCGACCTGGGCCCGCAGGATCGGCTGCTTGTACGCCACGATGGCCAGCGTCTCCAGCGCCGCCGGTGACAGCCGCGTGTCCTGGCGACTGCGGTGCATCGCGGCCAGCACCTCGGCGAAGCGCGGCAAAGTCAGCAATTGCCAGCCGCCGGCCACCTGCTCCACGCGGAAGCTGCGCCCGGTCCGCTCGTACAACTGATTCAGCGACGCCACCGCCGCATTGATCGCCGCGGCATCGGGCGCTGACAGCAGCTCCGCCAGACGGGCCGGGGCCATCGGCCGATCGATCGTCAACAGGGCAGCCTCCACGCACAGGGCCAACTCCGGCTGATTCCTCGGGGAGGCCGGGGTCTGCGCGACTTCCGCCGCTTCCGGGGGCGCACTTTCTGGAGTCGATTCTGGAGCCATGGCGGCATTGTAACATCGCCCCCGAAACACCCCCCGACCGCATTTGAGCCACCTTGCTGCGAGCATGAACGGGCGAAAACTCGAAAGAGATGTCGGATTTAACTGCGACAGTGCGAAATCCCACAGCAATTCGCATATTTGCAAAAACCCCGCTGTCGCCGAAGCGACAACGGGGCGGAGGGGAGAAAGCTGGTTTTAACTCTATTTCGACGCTAAGGCTGCGCCAGCTTCATTTTTATACGACCTTGGCTTGAAAAGCAAGGTTCATTTTTTCCCTAACTTAACATCTTTTTGATCATTCTTATCCAGAACCTGTCGGGCCCACAGGGCCGCCCCGATGACCCCGGCATTGTCGTGCAGCTTGCTGATCCTCAGTTTGCAGGCCCGCAAATTGCTGGGAAAGACGTTCTTCTCGAAGGAGGTCCGCACCCGGTCCAGCCACCAGCCGCGCAGGGCCTCCGTCAGGCCCCCGCCCAGGACCACGCAGGGCAGGCTCAGCAAGCTCACCGCACTGGCGATGGCCACTCCGACGTCGTCGGCGGCCTCCTCCAGAACGGTCTTCACCAGAACGCTATCCCGCTTGACCGCCTCAGACAAGAGCTTGGAGCGGATTTTGCCCAGATCGCCCCCGGTCAGTTCATCCAGCACCGGATCGCGATGATTGGTTTCCACCAGTCGGCGCAGGCGGTTGGCGATGGCGCCGCGACTGGCCCGCTCCTCCAGCTTCCTTCGGCCCAGCCCGCCGTCGGCATCCAGGGTGATGAAGCCGATCTCCCCGGCTGTCTGGTGATGGCCCTGGTACAACTTGCCGCCAAGCACCAGACCGCCGCCGATGCCCGTGCCCACGAACACCGCCAGCAGGTCATCAAAGCCCTGGCCGGCGCCCGCCTTGTACTCGCCCCAAGCGCCGACGTTCACGTCGTTGTCCAGCACCACCGGCACGCCGAGGCGCTTCTCCAACTCCTTGCGCAGCGGAAAATTCTTCCAGCGCAGGTTGGGCGACTCCAGCACGATGCCCTTATCGAGATCCATCGCCCCGGCCGAGCCGACGCCGACGCCCGCCAGTTCAGCCAATTTCTTTTTACCCTGCTCCGCCACGGTGCTGATGATCTGGGCGATGCGGTCAGCCACGGCCGCCTGGCCGTTCTCGGGCTTGGTCTTGACCGAGCCGCGATGGACGATCTGGCCGCGCTCGTTGACCAGGCCGCATTGGATGTTGGTGCCGCCGAGGTCCACGCCGATGCTCAGTTTCTGCTTGGACATGGATGACCTTTCTCAGGCTTGAGGGGTGAGGCTTGAGGCTTGAGTTTAGCGTGCGAGCTTGCTCGCTCATGGCGGAGCAAGCTCCGCCGCTAAACATCCAGCGGCGGACGATGTTGCGTGTATCCGGTGGCCTTCTCGTGCATGCGGGCGATGCGCAGCAGCTTCGCTTCCTCGAAGGCCGGGCAGATCAACTGCACGCCCAGGGGCAGGCGTTTGCCGTCGATCTCCACGAAGCCGCCGGGCAGACTGATCGAAGCGTTGCCCGCCAGATTGCTGTTGACGGTATAGACGTCGTTGAGATACATGGCCAGCGGGTCGTCCATCTTTTCACCGAACTTGAACGCCGGCCCGGGCGTGGAAGGACAAAGAATCGCATCGCACCCCCGCCCCTGGAAGAAAGCGTTGTCGAAGTCCTGCTTGATCAGGCGACGCACTTTCAAAGCACGATTGTAATAGGCGTCGTAGTACCCGCTGGACAGGGCGTACGTGCCGAGCATGATGCGGCGTTTGACCTCGTCACCGAAGCCTTCGGATCGGCTCTTGCAGTAGAGATCGATCAGGTCGGCCGGGTTCTGGGCACGGTGGCCGTAGTGGACGCCGTCGTAGCGGGCCAGGTTGCTGGAGGCTTCGGCGGTGGCCACGATGTAATAGACGGGGATGCCGTATTCGGTGTGCGGCAGCTCCACCTCGACGATCTTGGCCCCGGCATCCTGGTACACCGCGATCGCCTCGTCCCAGGCGGCGCTGACAGCCGGATGATTGGCATCCGAGCGGTACTGCGCGGGGATGCCGATACGCAGGTTCTGAACCGGCTGCTCGACGTCAAAAGCATCCATGTTGCCTGGGGCCGATGTTGAATCGAGCGGATCGTGCCCTGCGATGACCGATAGCATCAGGGCCGCATCGGGAATCGTGCGGGCGAACGGCCCGATCTGATCGAGACTGGAAGCGAAGGCGACCAGGCCGTAGCGCGACACCCGGCCATACGTGGGCTTGAGTCCGATGACACCGCACAGCGCCGCCGGCTGACGGATGGACCCGCCGGTGTCGGAGCCCAGCGCCGCCGCACAAAGGTCAGCCGCCACCGCCGCCGCGCTGCCGCCGCTGGAACCGCCCGGCACGCAGTCGGTGTTCCACGGATTGAGCGTGCGCCCGAAAGCGGAGTGCTCGGTGGAAGAACCCATGGCGAACTCGTCCATGTTGGTCCTGCCCAGCACGATGGCCCCGGCGTCAATCAATTTCTGCACGGCCGTGGCCGTGAAGGGCGAACGATAGTTGGCCAGCATGCGCGAGGAGCAGGCGGTGGTGCCCTCCGTCGAGCACATGCAGTCCTTGATCGCCACCGGCACACCCGCCAGCGCCCGACCCCGAGACTCGCCCGCATCGACCTGCCTGGCTCGCGCTAACGCCGAATCAGCATACACCTCGCGGAATGCGAACAACTTCTTGTTGTAGCGCTCGATGCGATCCAGATAAGCCCGCACCGCATCCACAGCCGAGACTTTCCCCGTCGCGATCGCGTCACGCAATTCAATCAGACTGTTACACCCCAATGCCATACCGTCGCATTCCAATCGCAAATCTAACGGCCTCAACAGCGGCGACATTCGCTAAATCTAAAATCGCAAATCTCCCTCACGCACTGGGCCCGTCCCCGATCACCTTCGGCACCGCGAAGAACGGATCGTCCCGCTGCGGCGCGTTAGACAACGCCACCCCCGGGTCAATGCCCGGCACTTCCCGGTCATCCCGCAGCACGTTCTTCAAATCAAGCGGATGAGCCATCGGCTCGACACCTTCGACGTCCAGCTCGTCCATCTTGGCCACATACTCCAGCACGTGAGCGAGCTGCTCGGTGAAACGCTGCACCTGCTGATCGCTCAGGTGCAGCCGGGCCAGCTTGGCCACGTGGCGGACGTCGGCTTCGGTGATCGGATGAGTCATGCGGAGTAGGGTATAGGGTTTAGGGTGTAGGGTCTAGGGGTTATCAGGGAGTAGGCAGTAGGGAGTAGGGCTGCGGCCGCCGACCAAGGGCGATGCGGTTATCATCTTATGCATACGATAACAAACCCTACTGCCTACTCCCTACTGCCTACTCCCTAACCACGACTGCCTGCCCCACCATGCTCGAAACCTTCCCCAACCCGACACCCGGCCGCGACTACGTCATCGAACACATCGCCGGCGAATTCACCAGCGTCTGCCCCAAGACCAGCCAACCCGATTTCGCCACCATCACCCTCCGCTACTGCCCGGCCGATCTGTGCGTTGAACTCAAAAGCCTCAAGCTCTACTACCAGACCTACCGCAACCGGGGCATCTTCTACGAAGCGGTGACTAACCAGATCGCCGACGACCTGAACGCCGCCATGAAGCCCCGTTGGATGCAGATCCGCAGCGACTGGACCACCCGCGGCGGCATCCGCTCGACCATCACGGTGAACCTGGGCGAGGTCCTGCCAGCCTGAGTGTCTGGCACAATACATGACATCTCCGGAACACATCGCACCGGAAATAGCGCACCGAATCCTGCCGGTGTTCGGTATCACCCAGCCGACTGACGCTTACAATCGCTGGATCACCGCCGACGGTTTCAGTCTGGACGACTTCCGCACAGTGCTTGCGGATAGCCGATTCGTGTTCCTGGTGGATTGGCACGCGGTGTTGGCGGAAGAGCTAGATCAAATCGCAGCCGCATTGGCCGAATGGCGGGTGAAGCTGGAAATCGACCTGCGCCGCAACCAGGACATCAACCAGGGCCAGATCGCCTGCGCGGGTCAAAGAGCGTTTGTGAAATATGCAGCCAATGATGATGACAATTTCAGTGACGTCATCAGAGCCATCCAAAGCATCATGCCCCCCGACCATTGAATTTCGCCAAGGACCAGACAACGACGGCAGCGACACCTGGGAATTCGCCGTCTTACTGTCCGAGCAGTGGTCCGCACTGGAAGCGCACGACCGGCCGTTGATCCGTCGGCTGTATCAGCCCTTGCATGGCGGACGCAGCTCGGGATGAGTCCGTAATCAGTTCAGCCGATTGAGAAACGTCAGCACTGCCCGACCGCGGTCGCTGATTTGGTACTCTGCCTGCATCGCCATTTCTCTCACCGCCGAATCAAAGCTCATCGTCAGCGCGACAGGTCGCGGCGCTTAGTCTTACTGCACTATCATTGAAATCGCGCGAATCCAGGGATCGTCATACAAAGCGCCGTGATTGATCTCGTCGAACACCACAGCACCTGCTGCGCCAAAGCAATAGTGCCGCCGGTGTCAGCATCGCCACCGTCCCCGGCTCGGGCACAACCTGCACGTCCGGCCCAACACCGTAGCCCCAGTTGTCGCCGAGGATTTGCAGGTCCGCCAGATTCACCACGCCGTCGCCGGTGAAATCGGCGTCAGACCAACTGGCGCTGATCGACTGCCAGTTGTCGCCCAAGATCTGCAGGTCGGCCAGATTCACCAGGCCGTCATCGTTGGCGTCGCCGGGGACGCGCAGGCCATAGACGTACTGAGCGCCAACTATGTCATCGGAGTCCAGTTCGCGGTTGATGAAGCCGATCGATCCTGGTCCGACGTACATCACCACGCCCGGCCCCTCATCGGGATGCCCCAGCCCGATCGCCGCGTGCCCCAGCTCGTGCAGGAACAGGCTCTCGAGTTCGTTCTGGAACAGGCCGCCGCCTGGGGGGAAGATATCGTAGGGATCGCCTTCGTTGCCCGGCGCGATGGTAAAACCCGTGCTGAGATTAAAGAAGATGTCGCCGGCCAGCGCATCGGGAAAGTTCAGGTCGTCGCCCGGCGGGCCGAAACCCACCGCGCCAACGTTGCCGAACGAGTGCCCCGCGTCGGGCAGGAAGGCCGAGATGCGGATGTCGGGGTAGTTGTTCACACTGGTCGCATCGGGATCAGCGATGCTGAGCGTGCCGGGGTCGGCGATCTGCTGGAAGGTCAGCAGCCCACCGGTTGCCGCGGACCAGGTGTCGAAGGCACTGAGGATGGCGGCGTCGAAGGCGCCGCTGCCAAAGGTGTTGTCGATGGATGTGCGCAGCGCGGTGATGTTGCTCGTGCCGCTGACGCCGTTGCCGGTCTCGAACCCGCCGTCGATGTCGAATGAGGCATGCACGTCAGTGCCGTCGGGCACGAAACCCCAGGTGACGTGGGCGGGCGTGCCGGGCAACGGGTCATCCCACTTGCTGCCGTAGCCTTGTCCGAAGTGGACGAACGCCCACATCGGCGCAGGGCTCCACGCGAGCAACAGAAAGCAGGTCAGACAGGCGCGGCTGAACGGGGTCATCGTGCAACTCCTCGCGCCAAAGCCGCGACGGCGTGGCGGCTGCGTCGTTGCAGACACCGCCGACGTGCCAAGCCCGATCCAGTATGGCCGGCACGGCTGGCTGCCCCGGAACATGAGTCGGGGGGCTACCGTCACGGAAAGGCAAGAATTATTCTAATAAAGCATTGACCCGCCGACAAGCAATATTTTCAAGGCGACCGGCAAGCACTCCGAGTCGCCGCCACGCTTGGCCGGGCCGTAGAAGCGCTGTCGGGCCAGCAAGCAACAGCATCGCAACCATACCCGGCTCGGGGACCAGTCTTGCATCAGGTCCAACGCCGTGGCCCCAGTTGTCGCCCAACACCTGCAAATCCCCCAGATTCACCAGGCCGTCGCCGGTGAAATCGGCCTCAGACCAGGTGGCGGTGTCGGACTGCCAGTTGTCGCCCAGAATTTGCAGGTCGGCCAGGTTCACCATGCCGTCACCGTTGGCGTCGCCGGGGTGCAGCACGTCGATGCGAAACACCTGGCCCGGCTCGATGACCTGGCCCAGCTGATTGAACACACCCAGATCGACCACGTACAGGTTGCCCTCGGTGTCCTCGGCGAAGGCCACCGGGTTGTCTATGTCGGCGTAGCCGGCTATCTGCTGGTTGATGTTCGTCACCGTGCCGTAGGGATCGGCTGGATCGAAGAGCCACAGGTTGTCGCTACCGTAGTCGCCGAAGACATACTTGCCTTGCAGCGCAGCGCCGGGACCGCGATAGAGCACGCCGCCTGTGACGGTGTTGCCCTGGTAAGCACCGCTGCCGCGGGTGTAGTCGTAGATCGGCTCGACGTTGCCGGGCGGCGGCGCCCCGCCCACGCCGCCGCTGGGTGTGGCGATGGTGCCCTCGCGCAAGCGCCAGCCGAAGTTTTCGCCACCGGATGAGTTGCCGAGGATCCTGTCGATCTCTTCACGCGCGCCCTGGCCGACGTCGCCGATGTAGAGATCGCCGGTGTCGCGGTCGAAGGAAGCGCGGAAGGGATTGCGCAAACCGTAGGCGAAGATTTCATCATCGCCGGTGACACCGACGAAGGGGTTTGATGCGGGGTTGGTGTACGAGCCGCCGGTGGCGCCGACGTCGATGCGCAGGATTTTGCCCAGCAGGTTGCTGGTGATGTCCTGGGCGTTGCCTGTGCCGGCAGTGTGGCCGGCGTCGTTGTCATCGCTGCCGCCGCCGTCACCGGTGGCGATGTAGAGGTAGTTGGCGGCCGGGCCGGTGGCCTGCGGGTTGAACCCGATCCATCCGCCGTTGTGATTGGTCTGCGGCTGAGCGAACGTGAGGATGTCCACCGGGCTGCCCACCGTGCCGCCGCTATTGGTGAACTGGCGGATCACCGTGTTCATGGGCGAGCCGCTGGTGATATTGGCATAGATCAGACCATTACTGGCATAGTCTGGGTGAAACGCCAGGCCCAGGGCGCCGCCTTCGCCGGACAGATTCAGCCCGGTGATGGTGAAGAATGGCGACAGCGTGTTGGTGTTCAGGTCCAGCGCCATGATGTCGCCGCCGCGCTCGAGGATGTAGAGCTTGTCCGGCTCACCGGGGGCGAAGGTGGCGAAGATCGGACTATCCAGGTTCGACGCCACCGGCTGGGCTGAGAACTGACCGTAGGCCGGCCAGACCACCAGCCACGCGACCACATATGCACGCATCATGTCCATGACCTGGCCTCCTGTCCGCCGTGCCGCGATCCTAAGTCGTAGGCATCCAGATGGTGAATGTAAAGGCCCCATCGGCTGATACAATGACCCGCGATGGTCAAGCGCATCGGGGCCATGCTGATTCTGGCGGTCGTTCTGACCGCACTGCTGATCTACAGCCAGCAGCGGCACGAACCGGCCAGCGTCTCCGGGTTCATCGAGGCCCACCAGGTCCGCATCGGCTCGCGCGTGGGCGGGCGCGTGGCCAAGGTGCTCTCTCAAGAAGGCGATCACGTCAGCGCCGGCCAGGCCCTGATCGAGTTGGAGCCTTTCGATCTGCTGCAGCGAAAAGCCCAGGCCGTGGCTCAACTGGCGCTCAACCGCCAGCGATTGGATGAACTGAAGGCCGGCCCGCGCAACCAGGACATCGACGCAGCCCGTGGCGAGTTGAAAGTCGCGGAATCTCAGGCTGAGTTGGCACGCATCTCCTGGCAGCGGATCAAGGACGTTTTTGAAAAAGGCGCTTCGAGCAAAGAAGAAATGGACCGCGCCACCGCCACGCTCGATGGCGCGCGCGGCGCGGAGCAGGCCGCCAAGGCAAGGCTCGACCTGCTGCTGGCCGGCACGCGCCGCGAGCAGATCGCCCAGGCCCAGGCGGCCGTCGAATCCGCCGAAGCTTCATGCCAGGCGCTGGAAACGCAGATCACCGAGTTGACCATCCGCGCCTCGGTCGATGGAGAAATCGAATCGCTCGATCTGCGCCCCGGCGATCTGGTGGCTGCCAACGCCCCGGTGCTCACGCTGATCGACGGCAGCGAACGCTGGGTCCGCGCCTATGTGCCGCAGAGTCGTCTGGACATCAAGCTGGATCAGGCGCTGGCGGTGACCGTTGACAGCTTTCCCGGGCGCACATTCCAGGGCAAGGTCACGTTCATCTCGCAGCAGGGCGAGTTCACGCCGCGCAATGTGCAGACGCCGGAGGAGCGATCCAAGCAGGTGTTCCGTATCAAGGTCACGCTGCCCCCGCCCCCGGAAGGGCAAGCCGAGCAATTGCGCCCGGGCATGACCGCTGACGTCTGGCTGGAAGATCAACCGTGAGTGACGGTTCGCCGGTCATCGAGCTGCGCGATCTCTCGAAGCGCTTCGGCACGCTGACGGCTGTCGATCGCGTCAGCTTCCAGGTGCAGCGCGGCGCGATCTACGGCCTGCTCGGCCCCAATGGCAGCGGCAAGTCCACCATCATGCGCATGCTCTGCGGCGTGCTCGAACCTTCGAGCGGATCGGCCACGGTGCTCGGTTACGACGCCGCGGCTCAAAGCGAGCTGATCAAGCCGCGCATCGGGTATATGAGTCAGCACTTCAGTCTCTACGGCGACCTGACCGTCGAGGAAAACCTTGACTTCTCCGGGCGCATCTACGGCCTGACCGAGGCGCGACTGCACGAACGCAAAAATCAGGTCCTGCAGATCACGGGACTCACCGATCGGCTCGAGCAATCGGCCGGCACGCTCTCCGGCGGTTGGAAGCAGCGCCTGGCGCTGGCGTGCGCCATCATTCACGAGCCGCAGTTACTCTTTCTCGACGAACCCACGGCCGGGATCGACCCGGTGGCGCGGCGGCAGTTGTGGGATCTGCTGTTCGATCTGTCCGCGCGCGATGTAACCATGCTGGTCACCACGCACTACATGGACGAAGCTGAGCGCTGCACAGATGTGGGTTACCTCTATCTCTCGAAACTCATCGTCGCCGGCCGGCCCAGGCAACTCAAAGCATTGCCCCAGGTCACGCCGCAAGGTACGCGCCGCTATGAAATCGAAACGCCCGACCCGCCCGAGCACCTGGCGGAACTTCGCCGCAGTGACGGCGTGCGCGACGCCACGCTCTTCGGCCAGGCCATTCATGCCCTGGTTGACGATCAGCTCAACGAAGCTGCCCTGCGCCGCCAGATCAGCGCCCCCGCCGATCAGGTTCAGGTGCGCCCCGTGACGCCGACGCTGGAAGATGTTTTTGTCACGCTCACCCGGGCCGCCCACGAAGGCAGGGTCACCGCCGCCACTGACCAATCGCCGCCACCACCCGCCCCGCTGCCGGCCACGAAGCGCGTCGCGCCCAAAATCTTCCGGGGATTCGGCCCCATCACGCGCAAGGAGTTTTTGCACGTGAGGCGGCAACCCATCACGCTGGTGTTCGCCTTCGTGATACCGGTGCTGCAACTGCTGATCTTCGGTTACGCCATCGACACGCAGATCGAGCACATTCCCACCGTGGTCTTCGACCTCGACGGACGACAGGCCAGTCGCGAACTGATCGACGCATTTGTCAACACGCGCACCTTCGACGTGGTGGCCCAGGTCTATGACGAGCAATCGTTTCAGCGCGAGATGACCAGCGGCCGGGCCAAGGTGGGCTTGCGCATCGGGCCCAACTACTCCGATCGCCTGCTGCAACATGAAAATGTCAACGTGCAGGTGCTGATCGACGGCAGTGATTCGCAGATCGCCAACACCGCCATGAACACCGCCAGCCTGCTGGGCATGCAGCGCTCGATCACCATCACGCAGAGCTTCGCCGAGGCGGTGGGCGCCGCGGCGGCCCGTGATGCCTACGGCCAACCCGCCCTGCCGCTGGAGATGCGCCCGCGCCTGCTCTACAACCCGGACCTGGAAAGCTCGCACTTCTTCGTGCCCGGGCTGGTGGGCATCATCCTGCAACTGGTGACGCTGTTTCTGACCGCCTTCGCCGTGGTGCGCGAGCGCGAGCAGGGCACGCTCGAACAACTGTTCGTCACGCCCGTGGGCAAGGCCGGCCTGCTGCTGGGCAAGCTGACACCCTACACGCTGCTGAGCATGGTGGAACTGCTGATCGTGCTGACCGTCATGGTTTACCTGTTCGGCGTGCCGATCCGCGGTAGTCTGATGGTGCTATTGGCGCTGTCAGCGTTGTTCATGGTCTGCGCGTTGGGATTGGGTTTGCTGATCTCGACCATCGCGCGGACGCAACTGGCAGCGGTGCAGTTCGCGTTCATGATCATGCTGCCGTCGGTGCTGCTGTCAGGCTTCGTCTTCCCGCGAGCATCGATGCCGGATGTCATCTGGCTGCTGACGTTCCTGATTCCGGTGACCTACTTCATCGAAATCCTGCGCGGCGTGATCCTGCGGGCCGCGGACTTCGGCGACCTGATGCCGTGGATCACCGGATTGACCATCTGCTGCGTAGCGGTGCTGACACTGAGCGTCGCCCGCTTCCGCAAGCAGCTTGCCTAAACCAATACAGGTCTGTGCCGCACCAGCAGCGAGCCACCCGTCAACAGCAGCAGCAACGAGGCTGGCTCGGGGATCACCGTCAGCACCACGCTGTCGCTGTTGTAGATCACATCCAGGTAACCCCCGTCCAGGCTCGGCAGCAACTCGGTCACAAACATCCCCGTGATGCTGGATGCGGTCAGGATGGTGAAGCTCTGGCCCAGGCTGGGCATGAAGCCGTCGTAGAGCGTCACGCTCAACGTGCCGTTCAAACTGGCGCTGCCGATGATTTCCAGCAGATCGTTGACTTTGGCGGCCAGTTCGATGTCCAACGTGCCTTCAGAGGCCTGGCCGTAACCTCCCAAGTAGTTTCCAACAATCTGCAGCGTTCCGGGTGACTGGCCGGGCGCCACACGACCTCGGTTGTCGACGTATCCAGTGATGGCGCCATCGCCGGTCAGCAAACCGAATGGTAGAACTCTGATCCTGTAAGCTTCAAGACGACCACCATTGGCGAGAGTTACTGACGAGTTGTAGTCCGTCGAGCCCCCGATTCGGACTTCACCTGTCAACAGAACCGAATCAGCCCCATCGACCGTGACCGTGGAAGCGCCATCGCTAGACCAGGTATAGAGATAGCCGCAGTTAACTCGTCCGCCATCGAGGATCTCCAGTGACCCCACACCCACTAACCCGACAGCCAGGCCATTGGCGCAATTCCATGTGGTATCTGTTCCGGTGACGGTGGCTGTGCCGGTTGAACCTGCTGCATAACCCACTTTGCCAAAGGCTGAGTGGATCGTCACTCCATCCCGGATGGTTAAGTCGCCGCTGCCGTACATACCCACGCCCAGGCCGCCGGAGGCATTGTGGTCCAAATTAATCGTGATGGTCTGGCCCGGCTCGCTGTTGAGCACATATTGCTGCTGGGCAGGATGGGTCTGATCGAACAGCAGTGACATGTCGGTGAGAAGGCCGTGGGTGTTGATCGCGCCCTGGCCGTGAAGAACAGCCGGTGACGCCTGAAGCGTTTCGGTGTCGAGTGTGCCCGAGTCAAAGTGAATGCTTCCCGGCGAGCCGTTGGATGGGCGAACGCGGGTGAGGCCGTCGGCAATGACCTGGCCCCCACTGCTGATGGTCAGCGATCCGGCTCCCGCATAGCCGACGTACAGGTCGCCGTAACAATGCCACAATGTTCCGATGCCATCGACCGTGGCAGCGCCATTGCCCCCTTCCCGGTAACCGAGGTATCCGTTGGCGGACTCGATCTGACGGCCATCGGCGATGGTCAATGTTCTGCTGCCGGTGAACCCAACACCCAAGCTGCCGGCCGAAGTCTGGTCCAGGTTGATGGCGATGTTCTGACCCGGTTCGCCATTGAGGATCAACTGCTGTTGCGGGCCGTGCGATTGATCGAAGACCAGATCGACATCGCTGACCAGCCCGTGCGTGTTGACGACGCCCTGGCCGTGCAGGTCGGCAGCTGACGCCAACAGCAAGCCGGTGTCGAGTGTGCCATTGTCAAATGTCAGGGTACTCGGTGTCGTATCAAAATAACCCACATACGTGGCCCCGCTGACCTCAGTTCTGCCGCCGTTGATCAGACTGAGCGTGCCGCTGCTTGAACGGCCAAGTTGCAAATCGCCAGAGATGTTCAGGAGCGACCCGGCGCCTTCCACCGTCACATCCCCGCTGGCGGGCGCGCCGTACCCGATGAATGCATTGAGGCAGTTGACTTGCCCGCCATTGGAGATCACCAGCGTGCCGTCACCCTGGCAACCGACGAACAAATCGCCGCTGTTGGCCCAGGTTGAGCCGGTCCCATCCACAGTGACCTGACCGACGGTCCCGGTGCCGTGGCCGATTTCGCCTTCCTCGTTGAAGACTTTGCCCCCAGCGGTGATCGCCAGTGCTCCATCACCCTGACTGCCGACATACAGGTCGCCGGTGCTGGTCCACGTGGAATCTGTGCCATCCACGTTGACGGTTCCCGTGCCGCCGTACCAGCCGCCGAGGTCCGAATCTCGATTGGTGATCACTTGGCCGCCCGCGGAAATGTTCAGCGTGCCGTCACCCTTGTAACCCACACGGATGTCGCTGGTGCAGGTCAACAAAGAACCCGCGCCCGACACCGACAGCTTGCCGGTGGAACCTTCTTCGTATCCGATATCGACATTGGCGGAGACCTCGCCGCCATCGGTGATGTCCAGCATGCCCGAACCGTGGTATCCGGTGTAAAGACGAACGCAAGTCATGCTGGAGCCGACGCCATCGACCGTCGCGGCACCCGTGGCAGTTGCTTCGTCACCAATAAATGCAAAAAAGGTATCAACCGATCCGCCAGCCGTGACCGACAGAGACCCATCGCCGCGATAGCCCAGGTGCAATTGATCGAAATCCAACAATGTGTCAGGGTCGGCCACTGAAATGGAGCCGGTCGATCCAGCCTCATACCCGATGTAACTGGGCCAGGTACAGGTGGACGTGGCTCCACCGCTCAGTTGCAGGATGCCCGTACCTTCAACGCCCAGATAAAGATAAAACGAACTCTTAAAACTCGAACCAGCACCATCGATGGATATAAGCCCCGTCGCGCCCGCAGCATTTCCCACATGGGTGTAAAACACGCGGACCTCACTGCCGCCATCGATCTGCAACGTGCCGTCCGCCTGATCGGCCACATACAAATCCGTATCAAAGGTGATCGTCTGTGGCGTCACATCGCCGGTGGTGGTGACGCCGGCCAAAGCGGAAGGTAAGGCGGTCAGCACCAGGCCGCAGGCCGCGATCAGGTGGATGAACGTGGAAGAAACGACGCGCCAACAACCGTGTCGGTTGAACAGAAAAAGCATTTGCATGGCATGTACCCCGTAACAATAAAAGTTCCCGGTCCCGAATCAGGCCGCCTGCCGCGGCAACAACGAAACCACAGAGGACATCAAGACCCAAGAACCACCGCGCCGGGCAAACAATCATCACGTTGCATGATGTGTACCCCGCCAGCACGCTGCAGTGACATTTACATTATCACCACGGGGTGGGGCAGTAGCAAGAAATAAATCCAGATATATGCAAATCAATATTGCAACAATTGGAAGTGTTCCAGTGTTTGTGCGAATGTCTTCAGAAATCGCAAACATGCAAATATGAAATATGCATTGCTCGAAAAGCGCTTCATGTGCCGAAGATCACTGCGGCATCATTTTGGTGCGTCGCAGTCCTGCGAATCGACAGGCGTCCGCTCATGTGACACTTCATCACGGCCGACCGCCGCGCCAGCCGTGACCCTGGCCCTGGCCTTGACCCTGACCCTGGCCCTGACCGCTGCCTGCGCCTTCACCCTCACCGCCCCGATAGCCATGGCCGCGGCCGCGCACGCAGCTGGCTGCCAGGCCCATCATGCGCAACTGCTGGTCGGATGTCAGATGCTCGCGCACAGCCAACAGGTAACGGATCACACGCTGCTCCAAGGCATGCTCAGCTTCATTGACCTGATCGATCTGGGCCAGGATCTGCTCGTTGCTGGAATCGGGATTCTCCAGCAACGCCGCCAGGGCCGCCCGGCGCTCGCTGACGGTCTGGTTCATGGCAGCGGCGTCGGCCTCGAAGGTCGGGTCCTGCTGCTGGATCGCTTCTCGCTGCGCGGCTGACAGATTCAACCAGTTGAACATCGGCGGCGCATTGTCAGGCTGCGGCGCTGCCTGAGCGGTCAGCAGGAACACCACCATGCCGATCAGCACATAGCCACCGATCCACAGAAATGTTCGCTTTCGCAGTTTCATAGCGCACTTCCAGTCTCGCCGTCCGCCTCGGGCTCGGCGTAAATCACACCCTGCACCAGTAAGGTGCCTGTCGTTTCACTCAATTGATCCATGTACAGCGACTGGCTGACCTGCTCGTCCGACATGGCCAGCCCCTGTGTCACTTCCGGGGGCCAGGTCATGCGGCCGGCCAGATGGCCCGCGCCCCCGGCAGTAGCCATCAGCACCAGCGCAGCCGCGATCCGAGAGGCCCGCAACCAGGGCAGACGGTAAATAACGTCCGCCGGCTGCTGTTGTTGGTCCTCATCCACCGCGGCCAGGATGCGCTGCGGCAGGTCCGCGGCCGGGGCCGGCGTCGGCCAACTGCCCAACCGCCGCCAGGTCGCTCGCACCACTTCCAGCTCCGCCTGGCACAGCCGGCAGTCTTTCAGGTGCAGTTCGATCGCCTGCACCTGCTCGGCCGAGAGGCGGCCGGCAACATATTCGATCAACTCGATGGCGGTTACGTGGTCCATGGTTTTTCCATCTTCCTATCTGTTTAACGCACGTTCGGGGTTTTCCCTGCTGTCATATCACAGCCCATCCAGGTCCGCCAGAGACTGCCGCAGGGCGGCATAGGCCCTTACCAGCAGGGATTCGACCGCCTTCACGCTCCAGCCGGTGGCCTCAGCGATCTGCTGGTGCGACAGCTCCTGGTAACGGTGCAGCACCAGGGCGGTTCGCTGGCGGTCCGGCAACTGGTCGATGGCCTGCTGCACGCGCCTCGAGCGCTCGTCCTCAACCATCGCGTCCTGCTGTTGCTCGTTGCCCTGGACCTCCGGGGCATCGGCCAGGCGCAACGTCTGGCGGCCGCGGCGGCGCTTGGCATCCAGGCATAAATTGATCACGATGCGATACAGCCAGGTGGTGAAGCGGGCTGTGGGCTGATACCGCCCTGCCGCTCGCCACAAGCGCACGAATGCATCCTGGGCGATGTCCTCAGCGTCCTGCCGCTGCCGGGCGCAGCGATACGCCAACCGCCACACGCGCTCGTGGTGGCGCTGCACCAGTTCCGCCAGAGCCTGCCGATCACCCGCCGCCACGCGGGCCATGAGTTGACGATCGCCTTGGTCGTCGTCGCCCGGCGGCGCTGGGGATGTATTGGGATTGGTCATGGCCCATCCAAAAAAAATCCCCACCACCGCAGGATACCAATCCCATGCCCGTTTCACTATCCAGAGGCAGCCTCCTGGAGAACCAGCGGCCTGCGGCTGGGGCCGCAAACTGTAATAAGTTCAGCCGAACGCATCCTCATTACAAGGAGTTCACCGATGAAAAAGATGTTGACCCTCCTGATCGTCACCGGCCTGGCGCTGACCTTCGCCATCCCGGCCATGGCCGCTGACCAGCAGCGCAAACGCGATCGCAAAAAGGACGGCTCCTGCCAGTCGATCTCCGCCGTCGATCAGCAGGCGGCCCCCATGTGCGACCGTGATCGCACCCGTGACCGCAAGCGCGATGGCTCCTGTCAGGCGGTCGTGACCATGGGCAAGGGCAAGCAGAGCGGCCCGCGTGACGGCACCGGCCCCCGCCGCGACGGCTCCTGCCAGTCCGCCAGTCAGATGGGCAAGAAGACCGGCCCACAAGACGGCACCGGCCCACGCCGGGACGGCTCCTGCCAGTAAACCCCGGCAGCAATCTCCGGAAGTATCCCGGAATTGCTGCGAGTCTGAATGTTAACACCGCCGCGTCGGATAAGACCCCACGTCCGGCGCGGCGGATTTTTCTGCGCCTGTATTGCCGGCAGGCGGCTGCAAACCAATCCTGACCGAGCGTCTCACTCGCCCCACTACACCTGCCGCCGCAAGACTCCAACCCCTCATCGAATTAGTCTGTTTTCGGCGAAAACAGATTGATTGCATCAGGGGGTCTGAGTCCGAACTCATCCGCGACATGCCTGGGCCGCGACCGCTACACTATTGCGTCTATGGAAGCAGGTATCGTCGGACTGCCTTACGTCGGGAAAACCGCTCTGTTCAACGCCTTGGCGGCGGGACACGCACCCGCTGAGTCCCAGTCAGGCGGCGTCAAGCCGCACGTCAGCATCGTACCCGTGCCCGATCCGCGACTGGCGACGATCAATCGTTTCGTCGAAACGCAGAAGATCGTGCCAGCCAGTCTGCGCCTGGTGGATGTGCCGGGCCTGGCCCCGGGTGCAGGGACGGCCGGCAAGTTCCTCAGCCACGTGCGCAACGTCGATGCCCTGGTCCACGTCGTGCGCTGCTTTGAAGACCCAAGCGTGCCGCACGTCAAGGACACCGTGGACCCGGCCCGCGACTGCGATCACCTGGAAACCGAGCTGATCCTGGCTGACCTCGAGCAGGTTGAAGGCATGGCAGACAAAGCCCGCCGCGATGCCCGCATGGGAGACAAGGACGCCAAGCTGCGCCTGGAGCTGGTCGAAGCCGCGGTCGCCGCCCTGTCGGACGAGAAGCCGTTGCGCACCATCATGGATCAGCCGCCCTTCAACAACCCCGACGCCCGTCGCCTGCTGCGCTCGATAGCCATGCTGACCGCCAAGCCCGTGCTGTTCGTCGCCAACGTGGCGGAAGATGATCCACGGGGTGAAAGCAAACTGGTGCAGAAGCTGCGCAACAAGGTGGGGCCCGACGCCATCGTCATCCCCGTCTGCGCCAAGCTGGAAGCGGAACTGGCTGAACTGCCCGACGAAGAGCGCGAGCCGATGCTCAAGGAGCTGGGTTTAAGTGAACCCGCCATCGCCGTGCTGGCCCGCGCGGCGTATCAGTTGCTCGGGCTGCAGAGCTTCTACACGGCCGGTCCCAAGGAAATCAAAGCCTGGACAATCCCCCAGGGCGCCACCGCCCCCCAGGCGGCCGGCGCCATTCACAGCGACTTCGAGCGCGGCTTCATCCGCGTCGAGGTTTACTCCGTGGCTGACCTCGAACAGCATAAGACCGAGCAGGCCATCAAAACTGCCGGCAAAATGCGGGTCGAAGGCAAAAACTACATCGTCCACGACAGCGACATCTGCCACTTCCTGTTCAACGTCTGAAAGTAAAAGAAGATTCGCCACGAAGGCGCGAAGAACACGAAGGAAGGCAGAAACCGCGGATGACCGCAGATAAACGCGGATGAAAATCCAAACAATGACTTGCATCTGCGTTTATCTGCGTCTGATACGGATTCCATATGTAACTTGTGCGTCCATTCTCCTGTTAGCCCCAGGCTTTGCCCGGGGATACCCCCGGCAGAGCCGGGGGCTAATGGTGAGGATCGCACGAGGATTTATCGTGATCCGTATGATCTGCGTTTATCCGCGTTCTCTGTCTTGTCCTGATCTGCGAAATCTGTGGTTTTTTTGTAAGATTTGTTACTTCGTGTTCTTCGTGCCTTCGTGGCGCATCAAGTATTAAGATTCAGCGCGGCGGGCCGAGCAGGGGACGCAGTTTGCCGTCGCTTTGACGCAGCTTTTCATCAGCTTCGGCGCAGTCGCAGTGCAGCCGGGCCATCACCAGGGCTCGCTTAACGCTGCCCTCGGCTTGGTGCAGCAGCGCGGCGGCGGCGAAGCGGTCCAGGTTCGTCTGCTTCGTGATGATGCGCAGGGCGCGGTCGATCAGCTTGTCGTTGCTGACGCGCAGGTCGATCATCAGGTTGCCCCAGACTTTGCCCAGGCGCACCATGGTGGCGGTGGTCAGCATGTTCAGGGCCAGCTTGGTGGCGGTGCCCGCTTTCATGCGGGTGGAGCCGGTGACCACTTCGGGGCCGACGATCAGCTCCACGGCATGATCGAGCGCATGTTTGGGCAATTCATCGGAAAGATCAGCCACCTTCACGCAGCAGATCAGGCCGGTGACGCAGCCGCGCTTTTTGGCCCGCTCGATGGCGCCCCAGCAGTACGGCGTGGTGCCGCCGGCGGCGATGGCGACGAAGGTGTCGCGCTCGTTGACCTTCAACCGCTCGAACTCCGGCTCGATGCCGGCTGGATCGTCCTCGGCATGCTCCACGGATCGCCGCAGCGCACTGTCGCCGCCGGCGATAATGCCCACCACGTCGCGCGGATCACAATAAAAAGTTGGTGGACATTCGCTGGCATCCAGCACGCCCAGGCGACCGCTGGTGCCCGCGCCGGCATAGATCAACCTTCCACCCCCGCCCCCGGAAGTGGACAAACTCGCAGCGGCGGCTTCGACCAGTTTCGTGATGGCGGGGATGGCCCGCTTCACGGCCGCGGGCACGGTGGCGTCCTGGGCGTTGATCAACTCCAGCACCTGCGATGTCTCGAGCGAATCGAGGTCGGCCGAGGCTTGCAGGCGCTGCTCGGTTATTAAATTGCCACGGTCCTGGGGTGTGCGTTTACTCATGGATAAGCCCATACTCCCGCGCGGGCGGACTGTGGCGAGGTGATCGGCACGCTGTCCTGGCTGAGCGCGCCCAGCACGGCGAATCCCATCGCCTCGCGGCCTTCCGGTGCGATGGCCAGTTCATCAATCTCCACCAATTGCCCGGCATATTGCCCGTGCAGGGCAGCCAGCAGCGTAGGATTGTGCAGGCCGCCACCGGCCACGATGCTGCGTCCGACCAGTGAGCCGGCAATCACCGTGGCGACTGCTTCGATCGCGCTGCGCAGCGCATCGGCGGGGCTGAACCTGTTGCGCAACGCTGTCACCAGTTCATCCAGCCAGGCATCATTGAACTGCTCGCGCCCCAGTGACTGTCCCGCCGCTACCTTCTCGATCCGCGCCAGGACCATGTTGACCGCTTCAGTCCGCACGCCGCCTTGTGCCGCGCATTGCCCGTTGCGATCGAACGGCTTACCGAACAGGCGCTGACACAAACCATCGATCAGCAGATTGCACGGCCCGACATCGCGCCCGCGCACATCTGCTGGATCGGCAGCTAACACCGACACGTTGGCGATGCCGCCGAGGTTGAGCACGCACTCCGCCCGCGCGCGGAAGATCACCCAGTCAGCCAGGGGCGTGATGGGCGCGCCGGGGCCGCCGGCGATCAGGTTCGCCTGCCGCAGGTCGTAGCAGACCGGCACATGCAGTTGTTGCACGATGGGCCAGGGGTCGAACAATTGCCAGGACAGGTGGGCATCGCCGTCGTGAAAGATGGTCTGGCCGTGGGTAACGATGAAATCAACGGGCGTGTCCTGGAGGAAGTCAGCCAGCAGGTCGGCATGGAATTGGCCGAGTGCCCGCGCGGCGCGCACAAAATCTTGAGCCGGATGCGGCTCGGCTGATGCCAGCGAGCGCAGCTTCTGTCGCAGATCATCAGGGAACGAGCGCGAGGCCATGCGCTCGAACTTGGCGCGCATGTTCAGCGCTTCGCCTTCGATCCGCGTCAGCACCACGTCCAGGCCATCCAAGCTGGTGCCGGTCATGCAGCCGACGACCTGTCGCAGGCGAGCGGTCACTCTTTGGTTTCTTCGTCCTTCTTCTTGTCGCCGCCGAACATGCCGCCGAGCCCTTCGGTCACTCCTTTGAGTCCTTCCTCAGCTTTCTTTCCGACGTCCTCGACCGCTTGGCCAGCCTCCTCGCTAATCTTGTCCGCGGCCTCGGTGGCGGTGCCGGTGACGTTCTCAAGCTGCTTGCCGACTTCCTCGCCAACCTTGCCGATCACCTCCACGCCGACCTGGCCCAGGTCGCCCAGGCCTTCAAGTCCGGAGCCGAGTTGATCCGCCAGCATACCGGGCAGTTTGGTGGGATCTTTGAGCAGCGAGGCCATCAACTCGCGGATGACGATGCCCACAACCTTGCTCAACTGCGCCCCTTCACCGCCGGAGCCGACGTCGGTCAATTTGATCGGCGGCAGCTTGATGGTTTGAGCTCCGACGCCGAAGCCGCTGATGGAAACGGAAACGTCGTCGAGGATCAGTTCGCGGATGATGTAGGTCTTACCTCCCTCCCTGGGCTGCTTTTCGCCGGAGGAAAGCTGCTTGAGGTTGCCAAGGATGACATCGAAGTTGTTCTTGCCGCCCGCCCGCTCGACGACCATGTCGATGCCCTCGAGTTCGACCTTGGGCACTTCAATTTGATCGCTGGTGAGGCTGCCCAGGCCGACGGCGACGTAGCCGTCAGCGAGCTTGAGGAAGTGATCGCCCTTGTAGCCTTCAGGGTTGGCCATGTTCAGGCCGCTCATGCTCAGTTCGCCGCTGGTGATGCCCACGTCGGCGGAGGTGAGGGTGGTTTTGACGCCGGTGGCGTAGCCGGCCCCGGTCTCGATGCCCTTGCGCACCAGGTTGTCCACCATCACGGCCACCGTCAGCAGGGCCACCACCAGCACCGCCACCACGGCGATCAGCACCGTCAGCAGTTTTTTTTTCATATCGGCTCCTTTCAGGTTGCGGGACATGAATCCCTGTCAGCACTATATCATGGTACACGTGACCGGCGAAGAACTGGCGATGCGGGCGGCCCTGGACCTGGCGCGGACCGGGCGCGGTGCGGTGGAGCCCAATCCCATGGTGGGAGCGGTGCTGCTGCGCGAAGGACAGGTCGTGGCGGGCGGCTTCCATCAGCGCTTCGGCGGACCCCATGCTGAGATCGAAGCATTGGCTGACGCCGAGCGCCAAGGCATCGACCCGGCCGGGCTGGTCATGGCAGTGACGCTGGAGCCCTGTCGTCATCACGGCAAGACGCCGCCCTGCACCGACGCCCTGATCGCTGCCAAACTGTCGCGGGTGCTGGTGGCCATGCTCGATCCCGACCCGCGCATGGCCGGCCAGGGCGTGGCCCAACTGAGCCAGGCAGGTATCCCCGTCGATGTCGGCATCTGCGAGGCCGAGGCCCGCGAACTGAACAGCCCCTATCTCAAACGCACGACCACCGGCCTGCCCTGGGTCATCGTCAAATGGGCCCAGACCCTCGACGGCCGCATCGCCACCCACAGCGGCGACAGCAAGTGGATCAGCAACGATCAGTCGCGCAAGCGCGTTCACGAAGTGCGGGCCCGTGTGGATGCCATCATGATCGGCGTCAACACCGCCATCCGTGATGATCCAGCGCTGACCGCCCGTGATGTTGAGGTCAAACGCCGTGCCTTGCGCGTGGTCATCGATCCCAATGGCCGCATGTCTGAAAACGCTCGGATGCGGCACGACCGCGGCCCGCGCGTGATCACGGCCGGGCGTAGCGGCGACGTGCCGTTCTCAGCGCCCATCGGCGGCGGCGATCTGCGCCCGGTGCTGCACTACCTGGTCGAGCATTACCACGCCACCAACGTGCTGGTCGAGGGCGGCGCTACGCTCATCGGCTCGCTGTTCGTGCACGGCCACGTGGACCAGGTGCTGGCCTTCATCGCGCCCAAGCTGCTGGGTGACGAGCGGGCCATCGCCGCGGCCCACGGCCTGCGCATCGAACGCATCGCCGAAGCCCACCCGCTGCAACTGCGCACCGTCGAGCGCTTCGGCGACGATGTGCTGCTGGACTACCGCGTGGCCGGGCGATGAACGAATTGCCACCATCACAGCCGCGACGCGAATGCCCGTTTAGCGGGCGAGCTTGCTCGCCCATCGCTCTACGCGAGGAATAAACCTTGACACCAGCGGTGTCGCGGCGATAATTGAGAAACAGTTATCAATATGGAACGCAGGACCGCCCAACGTCAGGCCATTCGCGATGCCATCGGCCAGGCACGTCGCCCGCTGAGCGCCGAGGAGGTGCTCGCCGTCGCCCGCCGTCGCTGTCGCGGACTGGGCCAGGCCACCGTTTATCGCGCCCTGGGTTCAGGCGTTCAGGAGGGCTGGCTCAAGTGTGTGCAGATGCCCACCGGGCCGGCCCGCTACGAGATCGCCGAACTGCCCCACCATCACCATTTCGAGTGCACACGCTGCCACCGCGTCTTCGATGTCAACGGCTGTCCCGGCCGCCTCGATCGCATGGTGCCCTCGGGCTTCACGCTCCAGCGGCACGAGATCCTGCTATTCGGCCTGTGCGCCGGTTGTCGGAACAATTGACGTGAAACGGCTGCTGATCCATCTCGTGCTCGCCCTGGGTTTGCTCAGCTACAGCAGCGGCGCCGCGTTGGCGGCCCACCGCGCCTTGGCTCACCACCATCATCACGCCCATCACCAGACAACCGGGTCAGACATCGGCGACGATTGCCGGTTCTGCCAGCTCGTGGCCCTGCGCGTCATCGACACCGTGGACGCGCCCGTAGCGCCCGGCTTCTATTTCATGCTCAACGGCGTGCTGTTGTCTGTTGTCGATGGTCACCCGCACGCAGTTTGCCTTTCCATCGAGCAGCCGCGCGCTCCGCCGGCCTGCTGACGCTCCCCTCCCATTCCGGGGGCTGCTCGTGTTAGCCCTGGTTCGTCACACCACCGGAGCGTTATCATGCGCCGTCGCCCCCGCAAGCGTAACCGCCGCGCGTTTACCCTCATCGAACTACTCGTGGTCATCGCCATCATCGGGCTGCTGATCAGCCTGCTGCTGCCCGCCCTCAAGCGGGCCCGCCACTCCGCCCAGGCCATCAACGACCTGAGTAACCTGCGGCAAATGCAGACCGCCCACTGGCTCTACATGAGCGATTACGACGGGCAGTTCATCACGTTCGGCCTGGGCCACGGCGGCGTCCACAGCAATCCGCTGACCGCCTGGATCAACACCTTGTCCGCCTACAACGGCGATCAACTGCTGCGGCGCTCGCCCCTGGATGACAGCCCGCACTGGGGCCCCTACCCCGACGGCGTGCCGATTCCGAATGCGGACCCTGCTCAACGACGGCAGACGAGCTATGGGATCAACGATTTTCTCAACGACTCGCCCCCCTGGGGTGGGCCGTACAAATTGGAGACGATCCCGCGTCCGCCCAGGGTGATCCAGTTCCTGCACATGGCCTACGGCAGCGCCGATCCCTCGTCGCCGCAGGCCTCGGAGTATGCCGCCGCGGATCATCCGCACGTGGAGAACTGGACCGGCAGCAAGGCGGCGCTCAAGGCAGCCAAACAGGTGCAGACCAACGCTGTCGATGGACCTTGGGGCACAAGCCAGGCGGTCGGCAACTACGGCTATCTCGACGGCCACGCCGCGGCGGAGATGTTCGCGGACATCTTCACCGACGTGGGTGTCGATCTTTCCACCTTCAACCGTTTCGATCCGCGCGTGGCGCGCTGAGCTGTCCCAGAACGTGTATGCAAACACAGAAGCCGATCCCTGAGGAGGAGTCCGCGACGACGAAGGGCCGGATCGGATGCACGAAGAACGTTCGATCCGGCCCTTCATCGCTGACTCCTCAGGGCACGGCGTCGGATTCCATACACGTTCTCGGCGCCCGTTTTCAATCGCCAACCATTTTGTGAAAGGCTTCATCATGCATCGATTTGTTGTCACCCTCGCCGTCCTGATCTTCACCGCCCTGCCTGCCGCGGCCGAGGTCCACTTCGACCTCTCGCCGCAGTTGCTCGGCAACAAAATCGCCATCAACGGCGTCACCCACGCCAGCACCGAAAATCCATTTACCGAAACAGACACTTCGCCCAATGCCTATCGCTACTTTACGCCTGACCTATATGTCTTCGGCTACGAACTGGGCGAAGACCCGCTGTTTCCCACCAGTGCCGAAGACCCCGGCATCAACAACGAAACCGGCAGCTACCTCGATGAATCCGCCGCCACCGTCAACCTCACCGGCACCGGCCTGCCCCTGGGCTCGACCCTGGCCCTGACCGTCACCAGCGATCTGACCTCCTGGACCGGCAGCGGCTTCGCCACCGTGCCCGATCAGGAAACCATCGCCCTGACCTACGGTTCCACCCGCACCGTCGGCACCGGCACCGGCACGCTGTCCCCGCTGCTGATCAAGACCTTCACCAACGACGATGACATCCACCTGCACCTGGAAGCGGAGCTTCTGGGTAACGGCGGCGCATCGACCGATCCCACAGCCGGAATCTACCTGTTCAGCGCCGTTCTGCAGAGCTCTGACCCGGGCATCGCAGCCAGCGATCCGTTTTACGTGGTTTATAACTTCGGCCTCGACGAAGCTGACCACGCAGCTTCCATTGAATGGGTGCAGGCCAACCTGGTCCCCGAACCGGGCAGTGCTGCGTTGTGCCTGTGCTCGATGATCGTGCTGGCCGCGCGCCGACGCACCCGCTGCTGATCCATTGACCGCAAAGCCACAACCGTACGAAGGCCGGTCTGTATCAGGCAAGGCTTTTTACATTGCACCCCCAGCCCAGGTCCTACTACGGGTTTGCCGGCTCTTGATCCCTGGGTACGAACAGGTACACGCATGACTGCAACCTGAAGCGCTTCTCTTCGATTTGCCTGCCGTGCTGAGCGACGACGTTGTAAATGCCGGGGCGGGGGTACCAGTTGATCAGCCAGATGCGCGGGTAGTGCTGGAACAGGTCGGCCACGGCGTCCGGCTGTATGCCCGGCAGCACCACGTAGGCTTCGGGCTTATAGCCCAGCAGGCTGCGGATGGCAAGGCGATCGGGCTGCGACGGGTCGCCGGGCTCGGCACGGAAGTAGTAATCGAAGCAGACGTCGAAGTCGTCGTCACCGAAGAGAATCAGATCGCTGGGCTGGGCATGCTGGCGGACGTACATCGCAGCGCTCTTCCAGTCGCCTTTGTTCTTGTATGCGTAGTAAACGGTCACCGCGCGAACCTGCACCAGGGCCAGCACAACCAGTACGGCGGCGATGAGCCAGGGGCGGCGCAGCGCCAGCACACCGGCCGCGATCAGCAGCATCCAGGCAGGGGCTGCAATCAACAGCACGCGCGTGGCGAAGATGGGCATCACGATCAGGCTCAACAGCATCAGCGCCACCGGCACACCCAGCGCGAAACCGCCGACCACCAGCAGCCGCACCGGACGTCGTCGCATCAGGGCTGCTGCGCCAAGTAACGCAAAGCCCAGGAAGGTCAGGTCGATCCACGGTTGATAAGTGCTGATCCATCCCTGGCCGAAGATATAGCGAAGGTCGCGCAGTAGTTGAGCGTCGCTGACCAGGGGCATCCACCAGACGCCGGGCATGTCGTGGGTCTGGTGCAGCAGCGTGGGCAGCCAGAACATCCAGGCGATCAGTGCGGCGGTATTGAAGATGGCCCAATTTCCGATGAAGGCGAAGCGACGATGCGGCGTGCACAGCCACCAGATGATGACGCCGACGGTGGCGAGCATGGGCAGCAGGCAGCCGGTGTTGTGCATGTAAAGCGCGAAGATGATGCTGACGGTGTAGCTGATCCACGCTGGGGCGCTGCGGCGATTGACGAAGCGATTGCTGATACGCGGGCGTTGCAGCAACCAGGCCAGGGCCCACAGGCCGCCGATGACAGCCGCGGTTAACCCGGTGTAAGCGCGGGCCTCCTGGCTGTATTCGACGTGAACACTGCAGGTCGCCAGCAGCAGGGCCGAGGCCAGTCCCAGTTGTCGCCCGCCCAGTTCGCGGCCGAGGCCGTAGATCAAACCCACACCCAACAAACCCATCAACATGGCCGGCGAGCGCAGCGCGAACTCCGACTCGCCGAAGACGCGCCAGATGCGCTGCATGGAGTAATACAGCGGCGGATTGGTCTCCGCGCGACCCTTGCCGAACCATAACTCGCCATGCGACATCTGGCTGAAGCGCCAGCTTGCGCCTTCGTCGTACCACAGCGGCTCGATCCCCAGGTTATAGACGCGCAGGTAACAGGCCAGGGTCAGAATCATTAACAGAAGCCACCCCCGGAAGCGCCCCCGGAAGTAGCCGGCCAGAATGCGGCGCCACCAATTGAAACCTACAGCGTCACGCTGTGAGCTTCGTCCGTTGTGATGCGTGGCGATCTGATCATCCATGGCGAGGGCCGTCTCCACGGACAGCGGTCAGTCCCTCGTCAGATTATCGGCTAAATTCGCCTGAAAGTTGTTGCATCAACCCCCTCTCCCCTCGGGAGAGGGTTGGGGTGAGGGCCGAACTACCTGCGCGCCTCATCGTCGAAACACGCCCCAGGTCAATCCGCCCTCACCCTGCCCTCTCCCAGGGGGAGAGGGTTCGAAGTTGCGCTTATGAATTGCCTTCCAGCACCGTCTTGGCGATGTTGGCGGGGACCTGGCGGTACTCCAGCGGCTCCATGGCGTAGGCGGCCCGGCCCTGGCTCATGCCGCGCAGGCTGGTGGCGTAGCCGAACATCTCGCTCAACGGGGCCTCGGCGGTGACGACCATGGTGTTGCCGCGCTTTTCCTGGTTGACGATCATGCCGCGGCGCGAGCTGAGGTCGCCGGTGACGTTGCCCAGGAATTCCTCCGGGCTGGTCACCACCACCTTCATGATCGGCTCCAGCAGGGCGAGGCCCGCTTTGCGCGTCGCTTCCTTGAAAGCGATTGAGCCGGCCATCTCGAAGGCGATCTGCGAGCTGTCCACCTCGTGGTACGAGCCGTCGATCAGCGTGATCTTAACACCCTGCAACGGGTAGCCAGCCAGCACGCCGCTCTTGGCCATCTGGCGGGCGCCGTATTCGACGCTGGAGATGTATTCCTTGGGAATCGCGCCGCCGATGATCTTGTTCTGGAAGGCGATGCCGTCGGTGAAGTCCAGTTCGTCGGCCTCGGCCTGCTCCGGCGTGTAAGGCTCGACGGTGATGATGGCATCGCCAAACTGGCCGCGACCACCGGTCTGCTTCTTGTGCAACCCCCGGGCCTCGGCCGTGCCGGTGATCGACTCTCGATAAGCCACGCGCGGCTTACCGACGTGTACGCCGATCTTCATGTCGCGCGTCAGTTTGGTTCTGATGATGTCCAGGTGCAGTTCGCCCATGCCCGCGATGATGGTCTGGCCGGTCTCGTCGTCGAAGTGGAACTGGAACGAGGGGTCCTCGCGGCGAATGGTCGCCAGGGCATTGGCCAGCTTTTCCTTGTCAGCCTGCGTGGCCGGCTCGATGCTCATGGAGATCACGGGGTCGGGAAAGTCCATGCGTTCGAGGATGATCGGCTCATCGGCGTCGCACAGCGTGTCGCCGGTGACCGAATTCTTCAGGCCCACCACCGCCACGATTTCGCCGGCGAAAGCCGTGTCGCGGGCGATGCGTTCCTTGGCGTGCATCTCGAACAGGCGGCTGATGATCTCCTTGCGCCCGTTGCCGGGGTTGAGCACGCGCGAGCCCTTCTGCAGCTTGCCGGAGTAAACGCGCACGTAGGTCAGGTCGCCGTGAGCGTCGGAAACGATCTTGAAAACCAGGGCTGAGAGCGGTGCTTCGCTGTCGTGCGGCCGCGCGAGCCGGGTGTGTTTGTCCGAAGGATCGGTGCCTTCCACGGGCGGCACTTCCGTGGGGCAGGGCAGATAGTCGATCACGCCGTCGAGCAACCGCTGCACGCCGATGTATTTCAGCGCCGAGCCGGTGAACACGGGCACCACTTTGTGGTTGAGCGTGCCGCTGCGCAGGGCGGAGCGAATCTCGTCGGCGGTGATGGTTGACTCATCGGTCAGGTACTTCTCGGTCAGGTGGTCATCGAGCTCAGCAGCCTTCTCGACCAGCTCGTGATGCCACATCAGGGCCTCATCCTTGAGCGAATCGGGAATCTCCCGCTCCTCGACGCGCGAGCCCAGTTCCTCGGCCGCGAAGTAGTAGGCCTTCATGGTCAGCAGGTCGATGATGCCCTCGAAGGTGTCCGCCGCCCCGATGGGAAGTTGCACCGCCACAGGATTGGCGCCCAGGCGCTGCTTGATGCTGTCGAAGCTGAAGAAGAAGTCAGCCCCCATCTTGTCCATCTTGTTGATGAAGGCGCAGCGCGGCACGTGGTAGCGGTCCGCCTGCCGCCAGACCGTCTCGCTCTGGGCCTCGACGCCTTCCTTGCCGTCGAAGACGACAACCGCACCGTCGAGCACGCGCATAGATCGCTCGACCTCGATGGTGAAATCGACGTGGCCGGGCGTATCGATGAGGTTGCACTTATATTCGATGCCGTTGCGGACCCAGGGGCAGGTGGTGGCAGCCGACTGAATGGTGATGCCGCGCTCCTGCTCGTCCTGGAGGAAGTCCATGGTGGCGGTGCCGTCGTGGACCTCGCCCATCTTGTAGGTCTTGCCGGTGTAGTAGAGCACGCGCTCGGTGACGGTGGTCTTGCCGGCGTCGATGTGGGCGCAGATGCCGAAGTTGCGGGTGTGTAGCAGGTCGATCATCTTGCGGTCGCCTACGGTCAGGGTGGCCGTGGTCATGGTAACGATCCTGGGGCTTGGTCTAAAGGCGATGGGCGTCAGCAACAGCAGTCGCCCGGGGACACATACACCTGTTTCAATAGGTCGGCCGGTGGGTCAGCACCTGGCCCCCGACCTACGGAAAGCCCCAAAGCATAGCTCAATATCGGCCACGGTCAAGGCAAACTTTGTGTCAGAACCGGGTTATCGGGCCCACAAAGCCCTGTTTGTACCGGCCGCCCCGGCCTTACGGCTGGCGCATCACGTGGTTGAAATCCGCCGCGCTATCGACCGGCAGGCCGGCCGCCAGGCCAAAAGCCTGATAGAACGGCTTGTCGGCAGCGAACATGCGCGGACTGACATAGTCGTCCATCCACTGGCAATGCTCCAGCTTGCGGCACGGACCGAGGTAAATGAAGCCTTCCGCCACGTCACCCAGATCCAGGCGTGGCTCAAAGCAATACTCCATGCTGCCCGGGTCACGCACGCATTCCACCGGTGATCCGATCACGTCAAAACCTACCGGCCGATCCGCACGCAGGGCCATGATCTGCTCCAGCACGTCAGCCATCGCTGGCCCCGGTCCCTGGTAGTCAGGCACCACAAACTTGGCTGGGATATCCCAACTGTGCAGGCAGACCTGAAAGAGCTTGTCACCGTGCCGCTGGCCGAGCAGGTAGCCCATGCGCGGCCCGCCCAGCCCGGGAACGTGCATAGCGGTATGGTTGCGGCCGACCCACACGATCCCTCGCTCATCGCGATCGAGTATCTGCTGCTCCACCTGCTGCGCCATCCAAGCGTCGCGGCCTACCAAAAGCGGGAAAGCCCATGGCAACCGCGCCACCCGCAGCTTCTCCCACCATGGACAGAAGCGACTGGCCGCGTTGTCCTCTCCCATCACCAGCGAGATCGACGGCATGTCCATCGGCCGATCCAGCCCCACCACCCGCATCTTCTTACCACCAGATGGAATGCTTTGGTTCAGTTGCCAGACAGTCTCCAGCACGTCCCAGTATTCCTTCCAGCCCCACAGGCCGAACGGCTGATGCCGTGCCAAGCGCAGGGCCAGCTCGCGGTCGTAGCTGGGGGCCGTGACCAGACACTGCAGCGCCTCGTCATCCTGCGAAAGGCACACCTCCATGGCCAGGCAGGTGACGCCGGCCTCGTGGTAGAGCCGGGGGAGCATCGCGGCAAGTAACTCCAATGCCTGCTTGCCCTCGTGCATTTCGCCGAAGATCACCACCTGATGTTGTTGAGCCTTGGCCACTGCGTAATCGACAGGATCGGCGCCATGCTCATCGATCCAGGCGGCGACGGCCTGTTGTTGCGTCGAGTCGAAGGTGGCGATGTCGTGCAGCGTCGCGGGATCGCGGTTGGCGTAACGCGGAACAGCGGTCGGTGGCAGCGCCATAGCCCGTCTTACCAGGACTAACTGACCGACCTGCCACGCATAAGCTCCCACATAAGCAGTCGCGGTGACGGCCGCCAATACTGCCATCATCCCCGTCACCGCCCGCCGCCGTCCCTGGCGTCGCACGACAACGGTCCGCGCCAGAGCGTCGTGCCAACCGCGCTTGCGGCCGGTCAGGCCGACCCACAGAAAACCCAGCAGCAGCGGCAGCGCCGCCAGCAGCTTGCCGAACGTTTCTCGCACCAGCGCCTGGCCCCACGATACACGACCGCCGCGTGCCGAAAGGACCGCGATGCCGCAGCACGCCTTGCCCGGCGTCGCCCCCCACCAGCGCACCATCAGCACCGAGCCGACAACCGCCAGCAATAAAAAAGTCAACTCGAACGGCACGTACACGCCTACTTCGGCCGCGATCTTGGCTACCACCCACACCAACACGTACAGCAGTAGCCCATCCAGCCACATAGCCGCAGCTCGTAACCAGAAGCCCGCCGCAGAGAATGTGTCCTGCATCACGTCCGCCCGAACTGTTTTTCCAGGTCTTTGATCGTCAACCGCAGCGAGGTCGGCCGGCCGTGGGGGCAGCTGCTTGAACGCTCCACTTCCAGCCGCAGCTTCAGCAGTTCCGCCAACTCGTGCTCACCGAGCGAATCGCCCGCTTTGACCGCCGCCTTGCAGGCCATCATGTCCAACACCTCGTGCAAGGCAGCTTCGAGCGGCAGGTTTGAGGCCTCCGGCTTGAGGCTTGAGGGGCTTGGGGCGAAGTCGCCGCTGTCAGCACGGTCAAGCAGATCATTGAGAAACGCGGCAGGATCAACCTTGCGATCAAAGAGAAAACTGGGAAACGCCTGGATCGCCAAGGCATCGGAGCCGATCGGCTCGACCTCCAGGCCGATCTTCTCCAGCAAGGGCCTCAGAGAATCTAAGTCTTGCTCCTTCCGGGGGACGATCACCGGCATCAGCAGACGCTGGCTCTCCAGCGTCTCATTCTTCTCCAACACGCGACGGCGCAACTGCTCGAACATCACCCGCTCGTGCAGGGCATGCTGATCGATGATGAGGATGCCGCCGTGCTCGTCCTCGGTGACGATGTAGCTGTCAGCGATCTGGAGGATGGGCGTGGATCGGGTATCGGGTGTCGGACTTCGGGTATCGGGTTCGATCAGCTTCGGATCGACATCCACCAGTTCGCGCTTCAGGTCTTCGAAGACCAGCGACTTCTGTTCCGGGGCCATCCGCCGGAAGTAATCGACAAACCCCTCGGCTGATGGCTCCGGGGCATCGCTACCTTTCCAATCCGCCATCTGCCATCTGCCATCTGCCATCGCCTTGGGTGTTAAATCCGCCCCCAGCAATCTCTGGCGAATCGCAGATTGCACCAGGCCGTGCACCCGCGATGGCTCACGGAAGCGCACTTCCGCCTTGGTCGGATGCACGTTCACATCCACCTGCGCAGGATCAACCGTCAGAAACACCACCGCCACCGGGAAACGGTCCGGCGGCGTCAGGCCGCGGTAGGCTTCCTTGAGCGCATGCTGAAGATTGCGATCGCGGATCGGGCGCCCGTTGACGCACAGGTACTGACTTCTACCTGCCGCCTTGGCCAGCGAAGGCTGCCCCGCCAGACCCCAGACCGCGTAGGACGTGGGGCGTGGGGCGTGGGACGTGTCTTGGGAGGCGAGGCCTGCTTCAGCAGGCCGGGTGATTCGATCTTCGTGCTCGAATTCCAGCAACCCGTCCGCCAGTTCCTTTCCCAGCAGTTCGATGCAGCGCGACGCGCGATCCTGGTCCGGCAGCAGATCGCGCACGGTGCGCCCGTTGTGTGTCAGACGAAAGCCCACCCGCGGATTGACCATGGCCGCCCGCAGCACGGTTTCGTGGATGTGCCCGAACTCGGTGGCCGCGCTGCGCATGAAGCGCCGACGGGCCGGCGTGTTGAAAAACAGGTCGCGCACCTCGACCACACTTCCGGGGGCGCCCGCATGCGGCTTGACCGCACTGACCTGATCCCCCGACACCTCGATCATACCACCCCCGCCCCCGGAAGGTGGGGCGAGGCGTGCTTCACTTCCGGGGGCAGCATGCCGGGCGTCTCCACCCCGTGGCACAGACATCAAGCGCAACCTGCTGACCGACGCGATCGACGCCAGTGCTTCGCCGCGGAACCCGAACGTCTCGATCGCCTCCAGATCGCGCGAGTCCCGCAGCTTGCTGGTGGCATGCGGGGCGACCGCCAGTTCCAGTTCATCCGGCGGAATGCCGCAGCCGTCGTCCGCGATGCGGATCAGTTGCGTCCCGCCCTCCTCGATGGCGATGTCGATGCGCGTGGCTCCGGCATCCAAGCTGTTTTCCAGCAGTTCCTTGACCACACTGGCCGGCCGCTCGATCACCTCGCCGGCGGCGATCTGGTTGATCAGAAGCTGGCTCAGTTTGCAGATGGGCATGAATCCATCGTAACACGCATCGCCTATCATGGGGCCACCCATGCAAACCCTGCGCGACATCCAGAACCTGCTGGCCGCCCACGGGCTGCGTCCCAAGAAACGATTCGGGCAGAACTTCCTGCACGATCACCATCACCTGGCCCGCATCCTGGAAGCGGCTGAGGTTTCGCAGGGTGACCTGGTGGTCGAGGTCGGCCCCGGTACGGGCACGCTCAGCGAGCTGCTGCTGCAAGCCGGCGCGAAACTGATTGCCGTGGAAGTGGACCGCGATCTGGAGCCGATCCTGTGGCAGCGTCTCGGTGACGCGGCGAAGCTCATTTTCGACGACGTGCTGGCGGGCAAACATGCCCTGTCGCCGATGCTGCTGGAGGCGGTGGGTGATCGACCGTTCAAGCTGATCGCCAATCTGCCTTACCAGGTCGCCTCGCCGCTGCTGGTAAACCTGCTGTTGCAGACGTGGATGACGGCGGCCGTGGTGATGGTGCAGCGCGAAGTCGCCGAGCGCATCATGGCAACACCCGGGGGCAAGGACTACGGGCCGCTCTCGGTGATGGTGCAGGCGACGTGCAACGTGCGCCGTGTGGGGGTGCTCACTCCGACATGCTTCTGGCCGGCGCCCAAGATCGAGTCAGCGGTGATCCGCCTGGATCGGCTCGATCAACCGTACAGCCGCGACCTGCGCGCCCTCTCGCAACTGCTGCACACGCTTTTTTCCAAGCGGCGCAAACAACTGGGCGCCATCCTCGGCCGCGACCGCGCATGGCCGGCCGGCATCGACCCGAGCAACCGCCCCGAACAACTGACCGTCGAGCAATTGTGCTTGCTGACCCGTGGCGATTCGGATTGAACCGCCAAGACGCCAAGAGCGCCAAGAAATAACAAAAGGAGAGAAGTAACCACAGATTTCGCAGATGACGCAGATTATAGCCAATGCAACCGCGGATGAACGCTGATGGACGCAGATAAGAATCAGAAACATTGACTTTTATCAGCGTTCATCCACGTGACATCTGCGTTCATCCGCGTTATCTGCTTTTTGAATCTGCGGTTGCCGTCTTCCTTGGCGCTCCTGGCGTCTTGGCGGTTCAACACTTTTTCCCACTGGCCAGCATCCCGCATCACGGCTACAGTTATTACATGCGGACACTGGTCGCCATCCCGGTTTACAACGAGCAGCGCTACGTCGCCGCTGTCCTGGAAAAGATCCGCCGCTTCGCCTGCGACCTGCTGGTCATCGACGACGGCTCGACCGACGACACGCCCAGCCTGCTGGCCAAGCTGCCGGTGGATGTCATCCGCCACGCCCGCAACCGCGGCTACGGGCGCAGCATCCGCGATGCCTTCCGCTGGGCGCAGTGCTATCGCTACGACTGGCTGATCACCATGGACTGCGACGAGCAGCACGAGCCCGAGGCGTTGCCCGAGTTTTACAAAGCCATCGGGCGCAATGATGCGGATGTGATCAGCGGCTCGCGCTATCTGACCGTGGACCACAACGATGATGCGCCCCCCGCCGACCGCCGGGCCATTAATCAGCAGATCACGCAACGCCTCAACCAGGTGCTGGGCCTGAATCTGACCGACGCCTTCTGCGGCTACAAGGCTTATCGCGTCCCAGCCCTCAAGAAGCTGGACCTGCGCGAGGATGGTTATGCCATGCCGCTACAATTCTGGGTCCAGGCTGCGGCCAAAGACCTGCGCATCGTCGAACTGCCCATTCGCCTGATCTACAACGATCCCAAGCGCAGCTTCGGCGGACCGCTGGACAACCCCGACTGCCGCCTGGGCCACTACCTGCAAGTATTTGAAGCTGAACTGGCCCGCTTCCCCGAACGCTTTGCCGCCCACACTCCCGCTGCCGTGACCTGCTGCCATGAAGGTTCGCGTTGACCCGCCGATTCACCGCTGGGCCGACGCCCTGAACAAGCCCCAGGCTGTGGTCGCCACCGGCCACCAGGCGCTGCTGTGGCACCCGGGCATCCTCGCCAAGTTGCTGGCGGTCAAGGTTGCCGCCGAACGCTACGGCGCGACACCACTGCACGTTGTCGTCGATCACGACGTACACGAAGCGCTGACGCTCGAACAACCGCGCGTGGAAGGCGACAGACTACTGGTGGATACGCTGCGCCTGGGCGAGCAATTGCCCGACGCTCCCACGGGGTTTCATCCGAGCATGCGTCTGCAACTGAAATCCGTGCGTGATCAGCGCACACACGATGCTTTGGCCGCAGTTTCGGGTGATTCGCTTGCTCGGCAACTGACCGCGGCCCTGATGGCGCTGATCGAGCCGGTGCTGGGGCGCATCAACGTGATGTACGTCAGTGATCTGCCCCGCGATGAGCGCTACCGCCAGCTTGTGGACCTGATGATCGCAGAGGCCCGGGCCTGTGCTGAAGCATACAACGCCGCGCTGGCGCAGACCAGCCTGCACGATGTCTCGCGCCTGCGCCTCGATGACGACAAAGTCGAACTGCCGCTGTGGGCCTGCGCCTGGAAGCAGCCGCGGCGGCGGGTGTTCGCATCGCGCGGGCTGCTGTTCGATGAGCACGAAAGACCGATCGACCGCCAGGCCGCCCTGCTGCCCAAGGCCCTGCTGCTCAGCGCGGTGATGCGCGGAATGCTCAGCGATCTGTTCGTCCACGGCCTGGGCGGCGAAATCTACGACCAGTCCACCGAACGCTGGTGGCGACAATGGCGCGGCCAATCGCTGCGACCGATGGCGATCGTCACCGCCGACCTGCGTCTGTACTTCGATGTGCCCCTGGCTGACGCTGACGATTTGGCTCATGCCATCTGGCATCGCCATCATCTGCAGCACAATCCCGAACCGGCCCGCAAGCAACCGCTGCTGGCGCAGATGGCCACCACCGTCCAGCGCCCACAGCGCGCGGGCCTGTTCCAGCAGATGCACGAACTCAACGAGCGACTGCACGCCCGGAATCCACAACTGCTGCGCGACGCGGAGCGGCAAGTGCAACTGGCCCGCCTCGGCCGCGCCAACGCCCGCATCGCCGCCCGCCGCGACTGGTGCGTCGGGTTCTATCCGCTCGAACTATTGCACGCTCTGCGGCAGGCGGTCGCCGATACAATGAACCCATGAAACGAATCCTGCTCGCCCTGATCGTTCTGTTCCTTTTTCCCGCACTGCTGCGGGCTGAATCAACCGACTTCGAGCGCTGGTACGTGGTCATGCTCCAGGGCCAGCGCGTCGGGCACATGCACAGCAGCACGCACACCGTTGATCAGAACGTCATCACCAGGGAGCAGATGGCCCTCACGCTCCGCCGCGGGCCGTCGGCCGTGTCAGTCGAGCAGTCCATGAGCTTCATCGAAACGCTCGAAGGCAGGCCGGTCATCGCCGAGACAATGCTGCGAACCGCGCAGCAGCCGCTGAACAGCCGCTACACATTCAACGACGACGGCATCAGCATCGAGCGTGAGATGGCCGGGCGATCCATGCGCGAGCAGGTGCCGCCCCTGGCTGGTGAATATCTCACCCCCGCAGCCGCTCAGCGCCGCATCGAACAACTCGACAAGCAGGGCGCCGATCAAATCCAACTGGCGATGCTCGATGTCTCCACCGGGCAGCCGGCCGTGATCGCTGTGGCCATGACGCGCATCGGGCAGGAGAACATCGAAGTGCTGGGCAAAACCGTGCCCGCCGAAGTCTGGGACGTCACCAGCACCGCCACCGGCGGGTTGACCATTCGCCAGTACGTGGACGACCGCGGCCAGATGCTGCGCAGCACCATCGCCATCATGGGCATGACCCTCGACATTCTCGCCGCCGACGAAGCGGTCGCCACCTCGGCCGCCAATCCGCCGGAGGTCGTCGCCAGTCTGCTGGTGCAGCCCGATCAACCGATCTCGAATCCGCGCCAGCTTCGCCGCTCGCTGTTCAAGCTGCTGCTGCCCGATGATTTCAACGCCGATCTGCCCCGAGCCGGTTACCAGCGCGTCACCTGGGCTGATGACCACACCGTGCTGGTCGCGCTCGACCTCGATCAGCCCGTGGCTCCCACCGATGATCAGCCCACACCCGACAACCTCGCCGCCTCCAGCGTGCTCGATTACCAGAGCGAGCCCGTGCAGGCACTGCTGGCCAAAGCCCTGGGCGACGACGCAAAAACGGGGTCAGACCCCGTTTCATTGAGCAACGCGGACAAAGCCGAGCGTCTGCGGACGTTCGTGCATCAATACGTCGCCAGCAAGAACCTCTCGGTGGGTTTCGCCGCCGCCAGCGAAGTGGCCCGCACCGCCGAGGGCGACTGCACCGAACATGCCGTGCTGTTGGCCGCCCTGCTCCGCGCGGCGAACATCCCCAGCCGCACCGTCACCGGGCTGATCTACGTTGACGATTTCCTCGGCCGGCAAAACGCCTTCGGCTATCACATGTGGACCCAGGCCTGGCTCACCCCCGCCCCCGGAAGTGAAATTTCGAATGTCGAATCTCGAATGTCGAATTCTGACCATGAAAGCGCCCCCCACAACGACTCTGACTCCCACTCACCGGGCAAAACCACCTCCGATGCCCCCGAAAACAAACATTCGAAATCCGAAATCCGAAATCCGAAATTCCCTTCCGGGGGCGGGGGCGCCCGCTGGGTTGATCTGGACGCTACGCTCGATGATCCCTTCGACGCCGCCCACATCACCCTGGCCGTCTCCGCCATGCAGGAAGGCTCGCTGTTCACCGACATGCTCGACCTGCTGCCGCTGCTGGGCGGTTTGAAGATCGAGGTGCTCGAGCAGAACTGATCCATATCGCACCGGTCCGCGCCCCACCCGGCGCAGCCGCCGGGGCAGAACATTCATTCATCCGCTCGCTCGGTCTCGCAAACCCGCCACGGCCGCCTCACATTTTCCCATGCGTGGGTTCGCCTCTGCCGTTATCATGGGCTCAATCCTGTCAGGGGGTTTGAGCCATGCTCGACATGCTCTCGTCCATGTTCGACATCAACCAGATGCTCAGTTATGGCATCGATGTCACCGTCTATTTCTTCCTGGGCGTCATCGGACTGGTGCTGTTCGTGCTGCGCCTGGGCATCTCCATCCTCTTCGGCGACGTGGACAGTGACTTCGACGTGGACGTTCATGCCGACGGCGACATGGACATCGCCACCCACGATGGTGGCTTCTCCATCCTCTCCGTGCTCTCGATCCTTGCCTTCTTCACCGGGCTGGGATGGACCGGCGTGCTCTGCCGCGTGGACCTGGGATTGAGCCACGTGCCCTCAGCCCTGATCGCCGCGGTGGTCGGGTTCGCCTTCATGTTCTTTGCTGCCGGGCTGATGTTCTTCGTGCGCAAACTTAACCGCACCATCACCTACAACCCCGCCGATGCCGTGGGCAAAACCGCCCGCGTTTATCTCTCGATTCCCAAGCGCGGCCAGGGCACCGGGCAGGTCACCGTCACCGTCTCCGGCCGGCGCATGACCATGAACGCCGTCAGCACCGGCGACGCCATCGCCGCCTTCACCGAAGTGATCGTCAAGAACGCGGAAGACGACGAAACGCTGGTGGTCGAACCGAAGTTCGCCGCACCCGCCAGTGAACCCGCTGCCGCCAAACCCGCAACGGATGCGTCTTCCCGGTAATGGGACTTCGAGGCTGTTGATTGTCAACACTCGGACGCACACGGCGGGCATACTGAGTGAAATATCCAGCGCGGCCCGGCCGCGGTTGAAAGGGGACTCACATGTTCGAACTTCTCGCCGCTACTTTGCCCAGCGGGGCCATTCTCGCCCTGATCGTTCTGGCTGCACTGATCCTGCTCTCGGCCGTGGTGCTCGTCGTGCAGCGCTACCGCCGCTGCCCCTCCAACCGCATCCTGGTCATTTACGGCAAGGTCGGCGGTCAACGCGCTGCCAAGGCCCTGCACGGAGGCGGCGCTTTCGTCTGGCCCATCATCCAGGACTACGCCTACCTCTCGCTGGAGCCGATGACCATCGATATCGAGCTGACCAGCGCCCTGTCCAAGAAGAACATCCGCGTGGCGGTGCCCTCCACTTTCACCATCGGCATCTCCACCCAGCCGGACATCATGAACAATGCCGCCGAGCGCCTTCTGGGGTTGGCTGAACGTGACATCGCTTCCACCGCACGCGACATCATCCTCGGCCAGATGCGTCTGGTCATCGCCACGCTCACCATCGAGGAGATCAACACCGACCGCGAACGCTTCCTCGACCTGGTCAACAAGAACGTCAACTACGAGTTGAACAAGGTCGGCCTGTACATGATCAACGTGAACGTCCGCGACATCACGGACGAATCGGGCTACATCGAAGCCCTCGGCCGCAAGGCCGCCGCCGAAGCCATCAACCAGGCCAAGATCGAAGTCGCCGACGCTGAACGCTCCGGCGCCATCGGCCAGGCCACGGCCAACCGCGAGCGTGAAGTCCGCGTCGCCGAGCAGGCCGCCCAGGCTGCCATCGGCTCCAAGCAGGCGGAACGTGATCAGCGCATCCGCACCAGCGAACTGGAAGCCGAAGGCATCTCCGGCGAAGCCTCCGCCAAACGTGCCCAGGACATCGCCGTCGCCGAGCAGGCCGCCCAGGCCGTGCAGGGTAAAAAGAATGCTGAGGCCGAACAGCGCATCAAGGTCGCTTCGCTCGAAGCCCAGGCTGTCGATGGTGAAAACACGTCCAAGGCGGAGATCGCCGACTCCATGGCCAAGCTGGCCGAGCGCCAGGCCACCGCACGCCGCAAGGGTGATGTGGCCCTTGCCAACGCCAGCCGCGACGTGTTGATCGCTGAGAAGGATGAAGAGCTGGCCCGCATGGAGAAAGAGATCATCGCCAAGCAGATGATCGAGCGCAAGCAGATCGAGATCGACGCCGACGCCGAAGCTGAGAAGATCCGCCGCATCGCCAAGGGCAACGCCGATGGCATCCTCGCCCGGTATCTGGCCGAAGCTGAAGGCGTGCAGAAAGTGCTCGAATCCAAGGCGGCCGGCTATGAACGCCTGATCGCTTCCTGCGGCGATCAGAAACAACTGGCCGCGTCACTGCTGATCATCGAAAAACTGCCCGAACTCGTGGCCGAACAGGTCAAGGCCATCCAGAACCTCAAGATCGACAAGATCACCGTCTGGGACAGTGGTCAGTCTGCGGGAAGTGCCAACGGCGAAAACGTGCCCACCGGATCCACCGGCAACTTCCTTCGCGGCCTCATCGGCGCACTGCCGCCCATGCACGAGCTCGCCCAACAGGCCGGCATCGACCTGCCCGCCGTCCTCGGCAGAGTGGACAAACCCGCCGCCAATCAGTCCCATCGCCCCGCCGCCCCCAGCCCACGTAAACCGGACCACAAACCCGGCGAGTAACACGAACCTCACCCACTCAACTGTATTCCCCCAAGGCCGCCCCGCTTCAGCGGGGCGTTTTCATTTCGTCCCACAGTGCACCGCGATTTATCACATCACGAAGCCCACAGACATTTGTCCGCTGGCATCGCCCGCAACACAACACACCGCCCGACTGCGCCTGTAACCCCTCCCGGGACACCCCCCGCGCGGAGACCCCATCAGCAGACGTTCAATGGTCTGTCATGGGGTCCCCGCCCGGAAACGATGCCGGCAATGTCCCGGCCCTCCGGAAGTGCCCTCGCCACCCCGGCCCCCGGATCCCGGATCTGTGCCCGGAAATGACCCGAAATTGTCACCCGATACATAACCAATGGTGCTAGTTGCTCATTAAACGAATAAAGGCTTGCCGATGCTGGTGTTGGACACAGCACAGCATGGAGGCAAGCCCATGGTCATGGAAGACCACATCATCGCATTGTACTGCCAGATC